>JAHXHI010000179.1 GCA_025656775.1 gamma proteobacterium symbiont of Bathyaustriella thionipta | reverse complement strand
TGGTAAGCTCCAGCGTGCTGCATGGGATGGAAAATTTAGGTCTGAGATTTTATTTGGTCAATAATTGAGCAAAGTATAATCCGACCCTGAGCTTTGGATAAATTCAAAGAGTCTGGCAGTAAAATCTCCCGTCTTTCTCAGGAAGATATGGATGCCTTCCGTCGTGAAGCGATTCCTATCTGGTTTAGATGGGCCAAGAAAGATCCAAGTGCAGCGCGTATTTTAAAACTGCAAATTGATTATATGAAAAACGATATTCTCGGTTACTTGAGCGAGGAAGATCTAAAAGGTTTTTCTGTCTAATTCTTTTTACGATTATTTGTTTAAATAGGGGGCTGTTGTTCTTTTTGAATATCAGCCCCTGATATTTTATTGAGGTTTTACATGGTTTTTTTTCAGGAGGTTCACTGTGTCTGAACTAGAAGGCTTTGGGTTTGTTTTACCACATTGGTTATATTGGGGCTGGCTGGCCATAATGCCTTTGGTGATGATTGCGTGGGATAAATGGGCACTGACTCATGGTGAAAAAGAACTGGAACATTATGAAATAATGGGAGAGGTTCAAGCCGATGAAGATCCTATTATTCACCAGCACTTTCACGGCAACAGACTCACCAAAGTGATTGACTGGATCAGTGAAAAATCAGGGCTGTTTATTGCCTTCTGGACAATTAATGCCGTCTGTTTCTACTTCTTTGAAGTGATTATGCGTTATATCTTCAATATGCCTACTATCTGGGTACATGAAGCTTCATTTTTACTACTGGGCATGCAATATATGCTGGCTGGTGGTTATGCATTACTACACGGTGCCCATGTACGGGTGGATGTAGTCTACGTTAAATTGCCAGAACGAGGTCGTGTGGGTATGGATATCTTTACCTCCGTCTTTTTCTTCATTTTCGCCATTGCACTGACCTTAACATCCTGGATATTTTTTATCGACTCTTACAACATGAATGAGGTCACGATGGAAACCTGGGGTATTCAACATTGGCCGGTTAAGGGGATGATGTTTCTCGGGTCAGCACTGATTCTAATGGCAGGTTTTTCCAAGTTTCTTAAAGATATTATGCTCTACATTCGTATGGGTAAGGAAGGTAAAGTATGAGTAATATAAGCTCAAATCCAACCGCTGGTGGAGCACCAGCAAATAATTTAGTGGGCTTGCTGGGCAGTATATTGTTAACTGTTGCCACTACATCAGCACTTTTTATTGTTGCTGTGGAAGTATTCAACATCCTCTACTATGGTCCTTATTCTGATGAGTACTTCCTGTTTCGTACTGCAGGTATTCTGGAAGACATGGATATTGGTCCACTGACTTATCTCATGTTTGGCTCACTTTTTGTCGCCTTGATGATGGGACTGCCGCTGGCATTTGTAACGGGTGGCTTAGGCGTGGTCTTTATTTATTTAGTGGGTGATGCCGCTATGTTGAATATTATACCAGGTCGTATCTTTCCATTAATGGCAAATGCTGATCTGGCAGCCATTCCGCTGTTTATTTTTATGGCAACCCTGCTGGAGCGAGCAGGCTTAATTGAAGAAATGTTCAATGTTGTATATAAATGGATGGGTGGTATCCATGGTGGACTGGCAGCAGCCACTATTTTAGCTTCAACCATTCTTGCTGCGATGGTGGGCGTTATTGGTGCTGCTGTTGTCACAATGGGTATTATCGCACTGCCAGCAATGCTCAAACGGAAATATGATCCAGAAATTGCACTGGGTTCCATTATGGCTGGTGGTACTTTGGGCATATTGATCCCGCCTTCTATTCTGGCGATATTGTATGCGGTTGTTGCACAGCAGTCTGTTGGTG
Organism: gamma proteobacterium symbiont of Bathyaustriella thionipta; assembly: GCA_025656775.1. Taxonomy (GTDB): domain Bacteria; phylum Pseudomonadota; class Gammaproteobacteria; order GRL18; family GRL18; genus GRL18. Next base: position 13,593 of record JAHXHI010000179.1, on the reverse strand, counting down.
AACTCTATCTTGGTGCAGTTATTCCTGGTTTATTATTGTCATCAATGTATATTGCTTATGTCTTGATCCGCTGTAAGATTAGCCCTGAAAAGGGAATGCCGGTACCTGAATCCGAACGTCTTGGTTTAAAAGAAAAGATTTTGCTACTGAAGGATCTGATAGCACCTCTGGTACTGGTATCACTGGTGTTGGGATTACTTTTTGGTGGTATTGCAACGCCGGTTGAAGCGGCTGGTATTGGCTCCTTTGGTGCCATAGTTGTTGCCTGGATGCATGGTGCATTTAACATAGAAACCCTTAGAGATGCTTCTGTAACGACTGCCAAGGCCTCTGCAATGGTATTATGGATCATGTTTGGTGCCTCCGTTTTTGTTGGCTTTTATATTCTCCAGGGCGGTCAGGAATTTATTACTGAGGCTATCCTTGGCACCGGACTTTCTGCTTATGGCGTATTATTCCTATTGATGTTTTTACTGGTTATATTGGGAATGTTTCTGGATTGGGTGGGTATTTTATTACTGGCTGTGCCAATCTTTATTCCAATTGTTAAAAGCCTCACCTTTGATGGCCTTTTTGGATTCCCTCCAGTATCAGGTGATGATGTCGTACTTTGGTTTGGCGTGTTATATCTGGTTAATATGCAAATGTCTTTCCTGAGTCCTCCATTTGGTTATGCACTGTTCTATATCAAAGGTGTTTGTCCACCAGAAATATCAATGGCTACCATCTTTCGCTCTGCTCTGGTATTTTTGGCACTGCAGGCATTAGCTCTGATGTTATGTATTATGATTCCAGGCATCATTACCTGGTTACCAAACCTTGTTTACAGTTAATAGATGAGAAAAACCTAGGATGAATCAGAATACGAAGATCAGCAAAGTACAACTGGCAGAAGCAATTGTTCAAATTGTTGGCGCCCAAAACCTCATCATTGATGAGGAGACACAAAAACCGTATGAGTGTGACGGACTCTCTGTTTATTGTGAAATGCCTTTGTTAGTGGTGCTGCCTGATAATAAGGAACAGGTTCAGGCGGTAATGGTACTATGCCATCAACAGGGTGTTCCTGTGGTGGCAAGAGGTACAGGCACTGGACTTTGTGCTGGTGCGATGCCGGATAAGGACGGTATTATCCTGTCACTTGCCAAGCTTTCACGGATACTTGAAATCGATCCCGAGGCACGCACTGCCCGCCTTGAACCGGGCGTCCGTAATCTTGCCATTAGTGAAGCAGCCAGTGAGTTTGGTCTTTACTACGCACCGGATCCTTCCTCACAAATTGCCTGTACCATTGGTGGGAATGTGGCTGAAAATTCAGGTGGAGTACATTGTCTGAAATATGGTCTGACGGTGCATAATATTCTTGCTTTAGAAGTCATTACTGTCACCGGTGAAGTGTTACAGGTGGGTGGTAGTGGTCTTGATAATGCGGGCTATGATCTGATGGCGTTGATGATAGGCTCTGAAGGCTTGCTGGGTGTGGTGACAGAAATAAGCGTTAAATTATTGCCGCAGCCAGAAAAAGCACAGGTCGTTATGGCAGCATTTGATGATGTACAAAAAGCAGGCAATGCGGTTACGGCGGTGATTTCTGAAGGTATTATTCCAGCCGGTTTGGAAATGATGGACAGTCATGCCATTGTTGCGGCAGAGGACTTTGCTAAGGCCGGTTATCCCACTGAAGCCAAGGCTTTACTTTTATGTGAAGTTGATGGCAGCCTGGAGGAAGTTCAGGAACACATTCAGAGTGTTGAGAAATTATTTTTTGAACAAGGCGCCTTTAGCTGTAAAAAATCAGGCAGTGAGGCAGAGCGTGCCCAATTATGGAAAGGGCGAAAGTCTGCATTCCCGGCTGTTGGTCGTATTTCTCCAGATTATTATTGCATGGATGGTACTATACCGCGCAGTCAGCTTGCCCATGTTTTACTGGAAATTGATAAGATGTCCGATGCCTATGGACTACGTGTCGCCAATGTTTTTCACGCCGGTGATGGAAATCTTCATCCTCTGATCCTATTTGATGCCAATGTGCCTGGAGAGTTGGAAAAAACCGAGGAGTTTGGTGCCAAAATTCTTGAGCTCAGTGTTGATGTCGGTGGCTGTATTACTGGTGAGCATGGTGTAGGTAAAGAGAAGATACGGCAAATGCACAAGCAGTTTAATGATACTGAACTGACTCAGTTTCATGCCATCAAGTATGCATTTGATCCACTTGCTTTACTTAACCCTGGCAAAGGTATACCAGAATTAAAACGTTGTCAGGAGTATCGCTCTATTGACAGTGCGGCTGAATAAGGAAAATTTTAATGAGTGATATAAGTGAAACACTGGTAAAACAAGTCAGCTCTGCTTTTAAACAAAGTACACCACTAAAGATAATTGCTGGCGGCAGTAAAGCATTTATTGGACGTGAGGCACAGGGTGAGCCACTCAATGTCAGTGAGCATAAGGGGATTGTCAGTTATCATCCCAGTGAACTGGTCATGACGGCACGTTGCGGTACCAGTATGACAGAGATTCAACAGACTCTGGCTGAAAATGGGCAATATTGTCCATTTGAATCAGCATTATTTGATGGTGCGGCGACTTTGGGAGGCACACTGGCTACCAATCTATCTGGTCCAGCACGTCCCTGGAATGGTTCAATCCGTGATGCGGTCATTGGCACCCGGCTCATTAATGGTAAGGGTGAATATCTTAAATTTGGTGGCCAGGTAATGAAAAATGTTGCCGGCTATGATGTTTCACGCCTACAGGCGGGTGCGCTGGGCACACTGGGTGTGATTACTGAAATAAGCTTTAAAGTGTTACCATTGCCTGCAGCCAGCGGGACAGTCGTTTTAGCAATGAATGCCAGTGAAGCTATCAAGCTGATGAATCAGGTCAGTGCCAAGGCAGTACCTGTTAGTGGTTCAGCCTGGCTTGACGGCAATCTGTATCTGCGTTATTCCGGGGCGACTAAGGCGGTGGACAGTGCACTTAAGCAATTCAAAACTAAAAACTTTCAACAACTGGAACCTCAACAGGCAGATGAATTCTGGTCTGCCATGAATGAACAGAAACTTGATTTCTTTAAAGGTGAAGCCCCCCTATGGCGTTTTTCACTGAAATCTAATGCAACGCATTTATTAGACGATCAAAACTGGCTAATAGACTGGGGAGGAGCACAGCGCTGGCTGCGAGGTGACTTTAATCAATCTGAGCTGGAACAACAGGCCCAGCATTCAGGTGGACAAGTATCATTGTTTCGTTATGGTGAACGTTCAAACGAAGTCAATCATACTCTTTCAGAGGTGCAGAAAAAGATTCATAAAAATCTCAAGGCATCCTTTGATCCAAAACAAATTTTAAATCCTGGACGCCTGTATAGCTGGTTGTAGAAAAAGATATGAAAACAAATATCCATGAACAATTTAAAACAAACCCTGATATTAATGAAGCAGAAGCTATTTTGCGCAGCTGTGTACACTGTGGCTTTTGCACTGCCACCTGTCCTACCTATCAACAACTGTTTGATGAACGAGATGGGCCAAGAGGGCGAATTTATCTGATCAAACAATTACTGGAAGGCGGGGAAGTAACCGAACTCACCCGTACACACCTGGATCGCTGCCTGACTTGCAGAAGTTGTGAAACCACCTGTCCATCAGGGGTTCAATATGGTCGCCTGCTTGATATTGGTCGAGCAGTACTTGAAGAAAAGTTACCAAGAAACACCACTCAACAACTGATTCGCTGGCTTCTACGTCAAGTTTTGCCTTACAAAAGACGCTTTGGTCCGCTGCTCAAGTTAGGGCAATTATTTCGTCCAATACTTCCTGGGTCGATTAAGAAAAAGATCCCGAACCGGCAAAAACCTCTGGCCTGGCCTGTTAACAGCCATGAGCGTGTCATGCTGACACTCGAAGGCTGTGCTCAACCTGGAGCAACCCCCAATACACATATTGCCAGTGCACGTGTACTGGACAAACTAGGGATTACACTGGTTACTGCCCCTAGTGCTGGATGTTGTGGTGCGGTTGACTATCACTTATCAGCACAGGAGCAAGGCTTAAATTCATTTAAACGTAATATTGATGCCTGGTGGCCTGCTATTGAACAGGGTGCAGAAGCCATTGTGATAACTGCCTCAGGCTGTGGTGCTATGGTTAAAGAGTATGGTCATTTACTCAGTGCAGATCCAGAGTATGCCGCTAAAGCGTTACGAGTATCAGAGTTGGCAAAGGATTTGAGTGAAGTCCTGATGGCAGAAGATCTCAGCACGCTAAAAACCAGCTTAAATTCAAATCCTGACACAAAGAAACTGGCCTTTCACTGCCCATGTACACTACAACATGCACAGCAGCTATCTGGTGTTGTAGAGAGTATATTACAAGAACTCGGCTTTGACTTAGCACAAACACGTGAAAAACATATTTGTTGTGGTTCATCAGGAACTTACTCTATACTCCAGCCCAAAATGAGTCAACAGCTTTTAAAAAATAAGCTGAGTGCCTTGAGCATCGATAATCCCAGTCAGATTGCTACGGCGAATATTGGCTGCCAACTGCATCTTGCCACTCAATCTGAAGTGCCCGTTTATCACTGGATTGAACTGGTTGATCGGGCCTGTCAGTAACGATATAATTTTCAAACCTCTAGCTTTCCCTTCTGTGCCCAAAGCCCCTGAGACTAGAAAGGGGCTAAACTGAATATACAATGGAAGGAACAGATGAATACAATTGCAACAGCCGACCTATTTGACTATTTTCCAAATGAATTACAATCCTGTGAACAACAATTTAGGGATCTTGGAGGAAAGTCGCACTTTTTTGGTCGCATTTCTACGGTCGTATGCCGTAATGATAATGTCTTGATTAAACAAAAACTGTCTGAGCCCGGAGAAGGAAATGTTCTGGTGGTTGATGGCGGAGGCTCTTTGAAAACAGCATTACTAGGTGATCAAATTGCGGCGCTTGGAGCGGCCAATGACTGGTCTGGACTGGTAATATATGCTGCTGTTCGAGACATAAAAGCGCTTGGTGGGGTAAATTTAGGGATTAGGGCATTAGGTGGAAATCCAAAAAAAAGCAGTAAAACTGGCGCAGGACAAACCGATATCACTGTTCATTTTGGCAATGTTCTTTTTGAACCAGGACATTGGATCTACTGTGATGAGGATGGCATTGTTGTTTCACCCCGAGCAGTTCATAAAGAGCTTGCAGAAAATTTAGCTTAAGTGAATTATTTTAGGAGTAAAAATTATGTCTATCATCTTGATTAGTGTCGCTGATGTCACAATCCGTGCAGAATTATTAGATACCCCAACGGCTAAAGTAATTGAACAGGCTCTACCCTTTAGCTCCAGTGCCCAGACATGGGGTGAAGAAGTTTATTTTGCGACCCCTGTTAGTTTACCCATAGAGCAAAATGCGCGGGCTGTTGTTGAAGCTGGTGAACTTGCCTTTTGGACTGAAGGCAATAGTATTGCCATAGGTTTTGGCAGAACACCTGTCTCACAAGGTGATGAAATTCGTCTGGCCAGCCCATGTAATATCTGGGCTGCTGCTCTGGATGATGTTAAGGCATTGTCAACAGTCAATAACGGTGATGCGATTAGTGTCAGCATTGAATCATAAACATAGAAACAACACAGGAAAAAAAATGTCAAATTGGTCTGTTTATTTGTCAGGTGAAATTCATACTGACTGGCGTGAGACGATAATTAATGGTGTACAGCAGGCTGGGCTGACTATTGAATTCACTTCTGCTGTCACCGACCATGCTGCAAGTGACGATGTCGGTGAAGCGATTTTAGGTAAGGAAGAATCCGTTTTCTGGCGCGATCATAAAGCCGCTAAAATCAATGCTATTCGCACTCAAAAAGCGATTCGTGAAGCGGATGTGGTGGTGGTTAGATTTGGCGATAAATATCGTCAGTGGAATGCTGCCTTTGATGCAGGTTTTGCCTCAGCACTGGGTAAATCATTGATAACCCTGCATGATGATGCGCTCACCCATCCACTTAAAGAAGTAAATGGTGCCGCTATGACCAGTGCCAATAGTGCTGAACAGGTGGTAGAAATTTTAACTTATCTGTTAAAGCAAAAATAGCGATGCAAAAAAAACCAGTTATAGGCTTTATTGGTATGGGTTTGATGGGGCAGCCAATGAGTACCCGTTTAGTGCAGGCGGGCTATGAAGTTTGGGTCTGGAACCGTTCAAAGGAAAAGCTTGCCCCGATGCTTAAAGCAGGTGCCCATGGCGCTGCTGGTATTGCCGAGCTGGTGACTCATGCTGATATTATTATGCTGAGCCTGAGCAATACCGATGCGGTACGTTCGGTGGTATTCGATAAAGACGGAGTGAGTCACTCAGGCAATAAAAGCAAGCTGCTGGTCGATTTTTCCAGTATTGCACCTGATGCCACCAGAGAGATGGCAGCAGAACTCATGCAGCAGTGTGCTATGTCCTGGATTGATGCACCTGTATCAGGCGGGGTTGCCGGTGCTGAAGCAGGCAGTCTTGCGATTATGGCTGGTGGTGATGAGGAAAAGCTGGAGAGTATTCGACCCGTGTTGTCACACTTATCTCAACACATTACTTTTATGGGACCTGTCAGTAGTGGACAGGTCAGTAAAATATGTAATCAAATGCTGGTCAGTTGTAATGTCCTGGTTATGGCTGAAGCACTGGCGCTGGCAGCAAAGGCAGGCACCAATATTGAGCAGATTCCGGTAGCATTGAAAGGTGGTTTTGCAGATTCTATTCCCTTGCAATTAACAGGGCCAAGAATGGCAAAGGGTGAATTTGATGAGATCAAATGGCATGTCGATACACTATTGAAAGATCTGGATATGGCAGAAGATCTGGCCGGCATGATGGGTTCTGATACACCAATGACAAAGCTGGCTTGCAACTTGATGCAACGCTACTCAGATCAAGGTTATGGCAAAAAAGATCCTGCCAACCTTATCCGCTGTTATAGTGATGATAAAAACAATCCTCCACAGACTTAAATCAGGGGTTAAAATGGAATATCGCAAGCTTGGTCAAACTAATCTGGAAATAAGTCTTATTGGACTTGGTACTATGACATGGGGTTTTCAAAACTCTCAAGAAGAAGGTTTTGAGCAAATGGATTATGCCCTGGAACGCGGCATTAATTTTTTTGATACCGCCGAAATGTATGCTATTCCACCGACCAGAGAGACTTTTGGTACAACAGAAAGCATTATCGGCAACTGGTTTGCTTCTCGAAAGAATCGGGACAAGGTTATTTTGGCCTCCAAGATCACCGGTCCGGGACTAGACTGGATTAGAGAAGGCAACAATCGCATTGATAAAAAAAACATTCTGCTGGCTGTAGAGAGCAGTTTGCAGCGTTTACAAACAGACTATATCGATCTGTATCAATTGCACTGGCCTAATCGGGGATCTTACCATTTTGGACAAACCTGGGGCTATGCCCCTGAGTTTGATGTACATGCAGAGGAAGAGAATTTTTTAGAAGTTCTGCATACCATGCAAACGTTAATTGCCGAGGGTAAAATTCGCCATATTGGGCTATCAAATGAAACGGCATGGGGTATGACTAAATGGCTGCAACTTTCTAAACAGCATAATTTACCACGCATGGCCTCTATTCAGAATGAATACTCTCTGCTGTGCCGCTACTTTGAAAATGATCTTAGTGAAATAGCGCTGCATGAGCAGTGCGGCTTACTGGCATGGTCACCCTTATCCAGAGGCACATTAAGTGGAAAATATCTTAATGGTGCCCGCCCGCAAGGTTCCCGTCTGACGATTGAAACCCGCCCTGATCATCGAGCCCATCTGCAAGCTGAGACGGCAACCACAAAATATGTTGCCCTGGCAAAACAATATCAGATTGATCCAAGTCAGATGGCTTTAGCTTTTGTTAATAGTCAACCCTTTGTAAATTCCACTCTTATTGGTGCAACCAATATGCGGCAATTAAAAACTAATATTGATTCAATTGATGTTAAATTGTCAAATGAAATTTTAGATGAAATAGCAAAAATACGCCGTGATCATCCTTTGCCATATTAAACTAAAAACACTTTGACATTAAACTTTTGCTCAACAAATAATCCAAGATAGTGAAAAATAAGTCATGACAGATAATACTATAAGCAATTTAATAAACAAACTTGCTCTACCTGCACATTATGAGACTTATCTTTCTTTGTATTTTGAGCCCATAACCGAGATTATCCATGAACTTTCACAGCAGCAGCCAACGCCCATTATTGGTATCAATGGCTCTCAGGGATCTGGAAAAACTACAGCAGCAATGATGCTTCAGTCACTCCTTGAGACAAACTACGGGCATCGTGTAGCTATCGTTTCAATTGATGATTTTTACCACACTAAAGCAAAGCGTTGTGAGTTATCAAAATCACTGCATCCACTTTTTATAACCCGGGGAGTGCCAGGGACTCATGATATTGAACTGGCAACAGAAACATTCAAACAATTGAAAGAAGTTTCTCAGGGTGAAACGGCTTTGATACCACGTTTTGACAAGTTGATAGATGATAGAAAACCTCAAGAGCAGTGGGAAAGCATTGATGGACCTGTTTCAGTGATCATTTTTGAAGGCTGGTGTGTAGGGAGTTTACCCCTTGATCAGCATTCTTTAATCCAGCCCATCAATGATCTGGAACGTTTAGAGGATGAAGAAGGGATATGGCGCAGGACATCAAATCAATTTTTAGAACAGCAATATCAATTACTTTATAAACAGATCAACTGGTTGTTAATGTTAAAAGCACCGAGCTTTGATACAGTATACCAATGGCGATTGCTGCAGGAGCAAAAACTTGCAAAAAAAGTAGCCCGTGGTACAGAAACAAAATTATTAGATGAACACCAGATGCAACGATTTATTCAACATTATCAGCGTATTACTGAATATATTTTATTAAGCATTCCCAAGCGAGCTGATGCTATTATTACGCTTGATGAACAGCACCAAATGACTCATTTACAAATCCATAAATAGAATTTTTTCAATTTTTTCTGGAAAAATGAAAAATTAAGAGAACAAAGTACTACGGGTGATGAAAGTAGCCTTCAAGTAGAACATTTTTTAAAAGATGTTCTGAATACCATCTCCCGTCAAATAAATGAACTAAAAAAGTAAGTCTTGAAATTAATGATGCTAGAAAGATTATTTTTGGATGTAATGGATGTTCCAATATCCCGTGTACTAAAGGATGTCCAGATTGTTCTGTCAGGTGAAAACTTAAAGAGGTTGAAATTATTAAACTTAGTTTTGGATACAGAGTTAAGCTTTGCTTTATTCAGCATATTCCCATAAAATCTTTTTCCAACAATTAAATTACTTTTATTCTATAGAGCCTTTTTTTCTACCATATTTATCTTTAATAGTACCATCAGCTTCAATATACTTGCCAGTTCGCCTACCATTTTTATACACATAATATGTTTTGTCATCCTGTGTATCCATATAGCCTGTAGTCCTACCACAGACATTTTTTATGGTTTTATCATAAGCATAAAGAGAGTAATAGTCGTAAAAAATAACTACAGCAAACAATAGAACAGTTTTTTCATTTGAATAACTAATTTGATGAGAGCAATAATTGTCCGCGATTATAACAAGAAAATAATTAGGAATTTAAATAGCAGCTATAAGGATGATTCTAGAATATTAGTCGTTCCTGATTACACAGCCTGTATATGGACACCACCTGTTTAGCAAGTAAAACCTTTTTCAAATATAAGACGCGTAAGTATATTCGGTTTTTTAGTGGAGAAGCTATCTCCTAACCCTCAATGTATGCGCACCTTAATCCCTCTAAGGGTCGATGAACTTTTTGTTCACATTTCGGCACAGGTTTAATTAAGGTGGATATCTTTATCTGATAATGGCTTGCTCACTGAACTAGTTAATTTTATTTTCTATTATCTTCTTTGTTATTTAGGCGACTTGTTGTTCATTGGCCTGATATTTAATGTATTCTGTTCCTTGAGTTAATAAAGCCCAGGCAGTTCGAACATTTTTATTCGCCAAAGCCACCGCTGCTCGTTTATATCCTGCACGTTGAATTAAAGACCATAACCATTTGTCTTTAGTTGATTTTGGTTCTTTCAATTTATAGACATAAGCACGAGCTCCCTGAATTAACACCGCCCTCAATCGTCGATTAGCAACATACTTGCTTATACCAATAATATTCGCTTTACCACCACTACTATATTGTTTCGGTGTTAAGCCAATATAAGCAGAAAATTCACGCCCGTTTTTAAATGCCTCACCAGTACCGAGTGTTGCGTATAATAAAATGGCACTAATGGGGCCGACACCTTCCATTTCAGTTAAACGATAACATGGGTTATTTTCTTTCACATATAACTTGATTTGTTGATCGACGAACTTAATATCATCCTGTAATTGATGAAAGCGCTCAAACAGACAAGAGAGAGTTGGACGATAGATATGAGCCAATTCATTTTCACCATCTTCGAGAATTTCTGGTATTCGTCTGGTTAAAGCGGCAAAACCTTGGGGGATCACCTCACCAAACTCCATTAATAATCCCCGTATGTGATTGGAGAGTGCGGTTCGCTCATGAATGAGTAATTCACGCGAACGTTGAATTGCCTGCATACCTTGTTGCTCAATTTCTTTTCTAGGGGCAACTTTAATATTAGGACGTTTTGCTGCTTCAGCGACAGCCAAAGCATCATTCTTATCCGTTTTATGTCCTTGTCTAAAAGGAGTAATGGCTTTGGCTGGAATAATTTTTGCCTCATGGCCATGTCGGATAGCAACACGTGACCAGTAATGAGCAGTTGCACAAGCTTCAAAAGCAACCAGTGAAGGTTTTTGTTTGACTAAAAACTCTGTAAACTTTTTGCGAGTGAGTTCTTTATTTGTTAACTCTTTATTATTTTTTGAGACAACAGAAACTTGTATGATATTCTTTGCTAAATCAACACCAATTGTATTTGTGTTTTTCATGGCTGCATCCTCATACTGTTTGTTCTACTTTAACGATAGGTGAGTAGGAAGGTGGTGTCCATACATTGGGTCGGACATCGACATTTTATTTTGTGGATGGACTTAAAATATATTATTCCGCTATAAAATAAGAATCGGTTGGATAAGTGGTCTGATTATTTTTACAAATGCCTTTCCATTGAACGATTTTTATATAATATACGGGCAATTTGTACGCCATAACTGAATTTCCTATAAAAAATAACATATGGATCAAGGTCATGCCGTTGTAGCTGAGGTCGAATCGCAACCGAGCGTCCTAATTCTGGATTTTCTGCCAGAAAATGAAAAGTGGCGATTAACTGACGTTGATAGTCTACGGCTTGTTTTTCCCCCCATTTATGGGAGCCACGCACATAAATATCAACTAAATCCTGCTCAGCAACAGGTGAAGTCTTATATATTGCCACGCTTTGACGCTTCCTGCTTTACATGAGCCAAAAGTGCATCATCATCCCAGGCTTTGGCTTCACCCTGTTCCCCCTCAATGAGCTGGCTTAGTAACCATTCAGATCCTTGAGAATGTTCAAGCTTTCTCAATGCATCTCTCACAATCTCACTGGTGGACGTATAACGACCACTTTTAACCAGTGATTCAACAAATTTTTGCTGATGTTCTCCCAAAGTAATGCTGGTCGTACGGGGCATAGAGGTGCTCCTTATCAATCGTAAAATATAGAATATTCGATAAATACTAACACATATTCACACATTTTTGTAAATTGAACCATAATTTAATCAGTAGAGTTAACAAATGAGGAGTTTATTATGCAATCATTACCTTGTTTACCCCAACCCAAAATTCCTTGGAATAAAGGGAAAATTATTGGCCAAAAACCCGCCTTGAAATTACACGAGGTCTGGGCAATCCGCACTCGGCTTCAAATGGCAAAGAATGTGAGAGATTTAGCGTTATTTAATGTTGCTATTGACAGCAAACTTCGTGGCTGTGATTTAGTCACACTTAAAGTCAACGATGTTAAGCATGGCACGCAAATTTTAAAACGTGCCATTATTATTCAACAAAAAACAAAGAAACCCGTTCAGTTTGAAATTACGAAGCAAACACGTCATTCAATTCTGGATTTGCTTAATGAAATAAAACCTAATGATGGAGACTATCTTTTTAAAAGTTGTTTCAGAGATTCTGAACATCTTTCAACAAGACAATATGCTTCCATTGTAAAAAAATGGGTTTCATCCATCGGACTGGAGCCGATGGAATACGGAACCCATTCAATGCGGCGAACAAAGCCATCATTGATCTACAGAAAAACAAAAAATTTAAGAGCAGTTCAACTGCTTTTAGGTCATACAAAATTGGACTATATCCCGTGCCGGACTATGTCCCGTTGCACTCACCATGGTTGATTATTAACTGCTTCATGATACGAACAGCGGGACATAATTAGCCAAACTACAATCCTTTGAGAAATGCAAGTAATCGGTCATCAGGTTGATACCGTCCTGGTTTGCCATCGTGTGGACATGTCTTTTCAAGAATCTCTTGCTTCAATGCAAGGTTGGCATCAAGGTAGACCTGCGTCGTCTCAACTGACTCGTGACCAAGCCATAGTGCGATTACGGAGCAGTCAACACCTGCATGCAGTAGCTCCATAGCCGTGGTGTGACGAAGTACATGTGGACTCACGCGTTTGTTTTTCAGAGGTGTGCAACGCTCTTTACGTCCCTTGCCAATAACGCGAACATGTGCTCCAACACCAAAGTGCAAATCGTCCTGTCGCAAGCTGGTTAGCTCTGAAAGGCGTAATCCGGTCTGCACTGCCAGCAAGAGTAGCGCGTGGTCTCGGCGGCCCGACCAAGTACGCTGATCCGGTGCAGATAGCAAAGCATCTACTTCCTGTCGGTTTAAAAAAGGCACAATGGTTCGTGTAAACCGCTTGGCCGGAATGGCTAGTACACGTTGGATATGCTCAGCATGTGACGGCATTTCGAAAGCTGCATACCGGAAGAACGAGTGTACCGCAGTAAGGCGTAGGTTACGCGTCCGTGCCTTGACACCACGCACCTGCTCCTGCTCATCAAGAAATTCCGAGATCAATGGTGCATCAATGTCTTCTAGCTCCAGTGCAGATGGCTCCTTGTGTAGGCGTCGCTGTATGAACTCCAATAGCAATTTAAAGGTATCACGGTACGATGCGACCGTATGTGTGCTGACCTGGCGTTGTTGTAATAGTCGCTGAGAGAAGAACCGCTGAAGCAAAACTGCAAAGTTAGGCTGTTTGTTCATGACTCACCTCCCCAACGCTTTTCCAAGCGTTCCATTGCTTGGGCCATAAGCTCGGGTTGATCGCTGAGGTACCAATAAGTGCCAGCCACATAGATGTGTCCAAGAAAGGCAGACAATACCGGTAACAGTCGCCATACATCTTCACCTGACTGATACCATCGGGTGAGAGTATTAACAGCGAAGCGATGACGAAAGAAATCCAAACGTAAGGATTTCTTTCGTTATCCAAACCTAAATAAAATCCAAACCTTTTTCAAAGATGCCTGATATTTAAGGGTTTTAATAGTAAAAGGTTTGGATTTTTCTTTAC
>JAHXHI010000242.1 GCA_025656775.1 gamma proteobacterium symbiont of Bathyaustriella thionipta | reverse complement strand
ATTTTCTCTTTCTACTCATTTTTAGGTTCCCCATTAGGTTAGCTCTTATATCTTAACCTATTGTCCAGTTTTCGGGGTCCACTATAATCAGACTCTGGTTCGTTTTGTTAATAAAAGTATTTCAGTACTGGTGGCAACCGATGTGGCTGCACGGGGTCTGGATATTGATTCTCTTGATGCGGTCATTAACTATCAGATTGCCCGGGATATTGAAGTTCATGTACATCGTATCGGACGCACAGGAAGAGCAGGCAACAAAGGCTTTGCCTGTACTATTTATACGGATAAAGAAACATTCAAACTGGCAAAATTAGAAGACTATTTAGAACAAAGAATTGATACAGAATCTTTACCCCCCCATTAATTTGCTTGATAAGCCTGTGTATCAACCGCCTATGGCTACGCTGCAAATTGATGGGGGCAAGAAACAAAAAGTCAGACCGGGTGATATCCTGGGGGCATTAACGGGTAAAGACGGCATTGCAGGAAAGCAGGTGGGTAAGATTCAAATCTTTCCCAATCAATCGTATGTGGCTGTGAGTCGGGACGTTGCAAAATATGCGCTGAGAAAAATCTCTGATGGAAAAATAAAAGGTCGTTCACTTCGAGTCAGAGAAATATAATAATAAAGTTTTTAAATCGTGTGATATAAGCTGAATTGTGGATCTGTGTTATTCAGAAGATGGCGGTTTAAATTTTTCACAACCGATCACGATGAATGATTTTTCAGAGCACACATCATGTGCGAAATAATGCAGGTTGGAAAAGCAAAGCGCATTCCATCCTGCAGCTCCTTTTTATTTCATTAATTTACCATGTTCGGGTAAAGCCACATTAAGTTCTAAAATAGGACAGTCACTATCATTGGTATCAAGTTGTACCTTAACCTGACTGGGATCAATCTCAACGTATTTACTGATTACTTTCATGATATCTTCTTTAAGTTGCGGGAGATAATCAGCAGTGCCGGTTTTTCCATGCCTTTGATGGGCGACAATAATTTGCAGTCGATCTTTGGCCAGTGAAGCCGTTTTTTTCTTTTTTGACCTGAAATAATCTAAAATAGCCATCATTAACCTCCAAAGACACGGGAGAAAAAGCCTTTTTTCTCCGGCGTTAGAAAACGGTGATCCACATCATTACCAAGAAAACGTTCCACTAAATCATCATAGGCCTGGCCTGCATTACTTTCGTTATCTAAAATAACCGGAGCACCGGTATTGGATGCCTGTAATACAGATTCTGATTCAGGAATGGCGCCTAATAAAGGTATGGCCAGAATTTCAATAATGTCATCGACACTGAGCATTTCACCCTCTTCAACACGGGCAGGTGAATAACGGGTAATGATCAGATGGGGTTTAACCGGTGATTTACCTTCAATCACTCGTTTGGTTTTACTGTCAAGAATCCCTAAAATACGGTCTGAATCTCTGACTGAAGAGACTTCCGGGTTACTGACAATTAATGCTTCATCAGCAAAATAAAGTGCCTTCAGAGCACCGGATTCGATACCGGCAGGTGAGTCACAGATAATATAGTCAAAAGTTTCTGCTAATTCATTAAGGACTTTTTCTACGCCCTCCAGAGTCAGGGCATCCTTATCTCTGGTTTGTGATGCAGGTAAAATGTACAGGTTATCTACGCGCTTGTCTCTGATTAGTGCCTGATTCAGGTTTGATTCTTCATTGATGACATTGATGAAATCAAAGACCACCCGGCGTTCACAACCCATAATAAGATCAAGATTTCTCAGACCAATGTCAAAATCAATAATAACTGTTTTATTGCCCTTTTGTGCCAAACCAGTGCCAAATGCTGCGCTGGTGGTGGTTTTACCCACACCACCTTTTCCAGATGTCACTACAATAATTTTTGCCATTGTTTCATTTATTCCTGTAAATGTTGTAAAAAGAGTTAAATTGTCTCTACGTGTAATTTTTCGTTATCTAAATAAATTTGTACGGATGCGCCAATTTTATCCTCTGGCAGATCATCACTCAATAGGTAAATTCCCGCAACTGAGCTTAATTCCGCCTGTAAACAGTGACAAAAGATGGCTGCAGATTGATCTCCAAGGACACCTGCTAAAGCTCTGCCTCTTAAGGTGCCGTAGATATGAATATTACCATCAGCCAGTATTTCTGCACCGGTGCTCACCGAACCAATAACAACCAGATCCCCCCCCGGTGCATAGATCTGCTGTCCTGAGCGAATGGTTTGTTTTACTACCTTTGCAGGCCTGCGGGCTGGGCTTTGTTGAACTTCAGCCTTTTGAGGCGCCTCTTTTTTTTCAGCTTCGGGCTCAGATTCAAGTTCAGGCTCAGGCTCAGTTTCAACAACGGGTTTAATTCCTGTCTGGTTGCTATCCGTGGTGTTTTGATGGCTTGTTTTTGTCTCAGCCATAATAGCCAGGCCTGCCGCTTCAAGTTTTGAGTGAAGTGATTTGTCTGCACCCTTGACACCTACGGGAATGATAGATAATGACAAGAGTAATTCTTTAAGTGCAGCAAAATCCAAAGCGGATGTATCATCAGATAATTCATTCAGATCAACCACAAAGGGAGTGTGATTAAAAAAACCAGGTGCCATTTGTATACGTTGCTGTAATTGTTCTTTTAATAAAGACAGATTATTTTCAAAAAGTTGCAAAACGCTTAGGGTAAACAGGCTTCCTTTTAACTCAAAGCAGGGGTTGTCCATAGAACCTCATTTTGTACAGGTAGTCAGTTAGAAATGTGAATGCCCGCTAGTATAGCAAACTATTGTAATAAAAAGTGCCTGTATAATTGGTAATTCAGGCACAATTTTGAACAGATGGCTGAACTTTAAAGGCTAAAAGGGTTCTAACCGCTTATTTATGATAAAATTCAATCGCTGCTAATGAGTAGCGGATAATTAAGCTTGGTCATGTTCATGTTTTAAGGAAAGGGTTCTAAGGATGTTAAAAAATTTATCTTTGTTAGAGAAGCTGGCTGTGGCTTATTTTTCAGTGTTTACTCTAATCGGCTTTGTATGGAGCTATGTCGATCATGATTCATTTAAACGCTATTATGTGGTGGAAGATGGTTTTACTGAATGGTCCACGGTTGTTGTACTGCTGATTGGTTTTTTTGTTTGTTTTCGCAGAGTATGGCTGCTCAAAAATCAGCGGCCCTTATCATTTTTATTTATGACCTCCTTGCTGGGCCTGTTTTTCTTTTTTGGTGCAGGGGAAGAAATCTCCTGGGGACAGCGAATCTTTGATATTGAAAGTTCAGAATTTTTTACTCAGAACAATGCGCAGGGTGAAACCAACTTACACAATTTGGTGGTCAATGATACCAAGCTCAATAAAGTTATTTTTGGTCGTGGCATTGGTATTTTATTGCTGCTTTATCTGGCAGTATTGATCCCCCTGTATAAGCGCAAGGAAGGGGTTAAATTGTTTTTAGATAAATACGCAGTACCGATTGCTCAAAATTATCAGATTGTTGCCTATATTGCATTGCTGCTTCTGATTCAGGTTCTGATGGCATCGTCAAAAAAAGGTGAAATGCTTGAATTTGCGGGTTCAGTTATCTTTTTATTAAATGTTGTCTATCCCTACAATAAGGCAAATTTTACAGCACAAGTGAAAGAATAATTGCTTGGCCTGTAGAGAGTCTTTAATTCCTGTTATTTAACAAAGATAAAAAAGAGTGATTTGTGAGATTGATTAAGATATTAGCGTATTATTTTATGGTAATATTGTCCGTATTTTTTGTCGGACGAGTGGTTCTGTTCAACTTGTATTTTGAACGCTTTGCACAGAGTGATGTCAACTATTGGCTGGCTTTTTTGTATGGTTTAAAAATGGATGTGATTGTCGTTTGTGCAAGCCTTCTGATCCCGGTTATTTTATTAACGCTAGCACCTAAGCGAATGAAAAATATTGTTAATCAATTTTTAACAGCGTATTTTTTTATTGCCTTTTTATTCTTTATCTATATTGAGAATGCCACCCTGCCTTTTTTCGCAGAATATGATGTGAGACCCAACTTCCTGTTTGTTGAATATCTCGAATATCCTCAGGAAGTGTTTAATATGATTTTTTCAGCTTATAAACTGGAATTGTTTATTGCCCTGATGATGTTATTTACTGCGGGCTATGTCTTTTTAAAAACTAAGAAGTTTCATGATTTCAGCGCCGTTTTTGAAATTCATTATTTTAAGCGCTTTATGCTGTTCTTTCCTCTGATATTTATTCTGGCTATTGGTATCCGCTCGTCTTTTGGACATCGTCCGGCAAATATCTCTGATGCGATGTATTCCAGTAATCGAATAGTGAATGAGGTGACCAAGAACTCCGTCTATAGCATCGCTTATGCGATTTATCGTGATAAAAAATATGGTAATAGTAAGCTGGATGCCTACGGTGAAATGGATATTAATGAAGCGATGGAGCGGGTGAGTAATGAATTAAATATTGGACTGTCAGCGCAGGGTGAGTCGCCATTTAGCCGTGAGGAAAAGACCCACTTTACGGTGCAGAAACCTAAAAATCTGGTTATTTTTCTACAGGAAAGTCTGGGTTCACAATTTGTTGAGGTGACCGGTGGTGAGCCGGGTATTACGCCGCATTTTAATCGTTTGAGTCAGGAGGGTATTTTATTTACTAACCTGTTCTCAAATGGTACACGAAGTATCCGAGGGATTGCAGGCAGTGTTGCGGGTAATTTCTCTGTGCCCGGTAAAGGTGTGATAAAGCGAAATAAATCACAGAATGGTTTTTTCACTATTGCTTCGTTATTAAAGCCCTTAGGTTATCGCTCACTCTTTATTTATGGTGGTGAAAGTCGTTTTGATAATATGAGAGGCTGGTTTGTGGGTAATGGTTTTGATGAAATTATTGACCAGTCAAAGTTTATTGCCCCGGAATTTACCGGGACCTGGGGAGTAAGTGATGAAGATATGGTACTTCGTTCGCATCAGGAATTTAAAAAAATGCATGAACAAAATCAGCCTTTTGCTGCGGTGATGTTTAGTACTTCCAATCATTCCCCGTTTGATTTTCCGCAAGGAAAAATAGAATTGATTGAGGGGATTCCTGAAAAGAGTGAACTCAATGCGATTAAATATGCAGATCATGCAATAGGACGCTTCATCGAAGAAGCCAAAAAAGAAGCTTATTATAATGATACCGTGTTTGTGATTGTTGCTGATCATAATATCAGGGTCAGAGGCAGTGATATGCTGCCGGTCAAACTTTACCATATTCCAGGTATGATACTCGGTGGTGGAATCGATGCAAAAACCATTGATCGTTTGACCACACAGCCTGATGTATTAGCCACAGCGCTTGATCTAACCGGACAAAATCTCACCTATCCTATTCTTGGTCGTTCGGTCTTTAGTGATAAGAAAAGAGATCTGTCATTAATGCAGTTTAATGATACTTATGCACTTAGAATGGGTGATAAAGTGGCCGTATTAAGACCAGAAAAAGAAGCATTAACCTTTCTTTATCAAAATCAGGAAATGCTGCTTGTTGAGCATGATAAAGAACTTGAAAAAAAGGCATTGGCATTTATTTTGACCATGAATCATTTGTACCAAAAGCGTTTATATAAATAAAAACCTCAATGCGCTATTTTTACCCAGTGAAAGACAATTGCTTTAATGGTAAACTATGCTGTTGAGAACGTCATGTTGGCCAGGTTAAGTGCCAGGCTATAAGTAAGTATGAGACCTTAATAACAATGAATATCGCAAATTATTTTAATTATAATGATGAGTATATTAGTTTTACTCGAAGTCAGGCCAGCTTATTTGCCAAAGGGGTGGCGGGTGATTTTAATCCCATTCATGATGAAGATGCCAAACGTTTCTGTGTACCGGGAGATTTGTTATTTTCTGTATTTCTTGCACAATACGGTATTAGTCAGAAAATGAAATTTGAATTTTCTGGAATGGTTGTCGATACCAGTCACTTGATTTTTCCAGAGGAAATTTCGGATACCTTTATTTTGCAGGATGATAACGAAAAGAATTATATGGATGTTGTTGTTTCGGGTGAAAAAAGTCAAAACAGTGATTTTATTGCGACACTATCTGAGAAATATGTGCAATTTTCCAGTAAGACCTTTCCCCACATTCTAGTGCCCTTAATGGAGCAGGAAAATGTGATGATTAACCCTTCTCGTCCATTGGTAATATATAAAAATATGGAAATATGCCTGGATAAGTTATCAGGTAATAATATTGAGCTGAAACTAACCAATACTTCTTTAAAGAACAGCGGAAAGAAAGGTGAAGTAAGATTAGAATTCGCAATTATGGCCGATGGTGAAGAAATTGGTCATGGTGCAAAAAATCTCTTATTAAGTGGTTTACGTGAATATGATGCCGAGCAATTAGATGGCGTCATTCACACTTATACCCAGCGAAAATCTGATTTTATTGCCCAACAGTAAGATAAGGGCCGGGAACCATACCATTGTTCCTGGCCTTTGTGTTAACTGATATTCACTTCGACTATTATGTACTTGCATGCCACTCAATATGGTCAGGCTTCAGCCTCAGAAATAAGCACGCCAACTATCATTTTACATGGTTTATTCGGCAGTTATCGTAACTGGCATCCTATTGCCCGCGCCTTATCAGACAAACACCTGGTTTATTCTCTCGATCTGCGTAATCATGGTCAGTCACCTCATGCTGAGGTGATGGATTATCCTCATATGGCTGAGGATGTGCTGAAATTTATTCAAGACAAACTTGAGCAAACGCCTTCAGTGAATATTATTGCCCATAGTATGGGGGGAAAAGTGGCTATGTGGCTGGCTTTGACCCATCCTGAAGTGGTCAAAAAATTAGTGGTAGTGGATATTGCACCGGTGAGCTATGCCCATGATTTTTCAGATGTGCTCAATGGTTTTAAATCAATTCCGCTGCACCTGATTAAATCTCGACAGGATGCTGATGGATATTTATCTCAGATAATTGATGACAGCAGCTTACGTCAGTTTTTATTGCAAAACTTACAATTTAAAGCGGGAAAGTATCGTTGGCGTTTGAATCTTGAAGTGATTGCTCAGTCGATTTCAACCCTGACTGATTTCCCACAGACTATAAATATAGAGCCATTTAGAAAACGAGTTATTTTTGTGGGTGGAGGACAATCGGGGTATTTGAGTAAAGTGAACCAGAAACAGACAAAGGCCTTATTTCCCTCAGCGTCATTTTCAATGATTAAGTCTGCAGGTCATTGGTTACATGCCGAACAACCTGAACTATTTAAAGCACTCATTCAGCCTTATCTTTATTCTGATTAATGGTTTTATTACTGAATATCGAGTGTGATAGCGTTATAATACGCTTTTAATAATTATCTGTAATTAATAATGAAACCTGGTCGTTCAATAGCAATGCAGCAACTCATTGAGCAAGTTCGAGTGGCGATGCCCTTTGATTTACCTGAAGCGAATTTGTGTTCAGGGAAATGTAATGGCTGTTCACAAAAACTTCTGGACTATCTGGATACAGAACTGGAAGATTGGGAGTTACGGCTTAAATCAGGTGAACTTCCTGATTTTGGAGAGATTCAACGCATTGCAAAAACCAGTAAAAAAATCTACAAGGTAATGCAGCGAAACGGTCTTGTGAGTAATCTTTCAAAAAAATAAACTATTTCAGCTCAAACAATTAATGAATAGCGTTTTATTTGAAGAAAGTAACGGGAACACTGGCAAAATTAATCATATCGCCATCCGCTAATTTAACATGAAGGATTTTTTTCCCGTTGAGAAAGGTCCCGTTGGAGCTACGCAGATCAGTCAGAAAAAAATGATGTTGGTCGAAGTTAAGACGCGCGTGTTCATTTGATACGGAAGGATTTTCAATAACGATATCACTGTCAGGGCTGCGGCCAATGGAAGTACGACCCTCTTTAAGATCATAATCTTTATATTGATTATTTTCTATTTGTATCCTTAGAAAAGCCACCTTGCATTATTCCTTTTAATTGGTATTTGTTTTATTGCGGTAACACACTGTACTCCCTAGTATAACCGGAGAGTATTGTACTAAAAAAATACATTAATAAAAACTCTGAATTTCAGTTTAATAGATATTTATTTTTAAATTTAAACGCTTAATCAATTTGAAAAACGGCCTTTCCTGTTATCGCTTGTTGTTCTTCTGGTTTTTCTATTGTCAGATGACTGGTATCGGGCACTTTAACGGGTTCCGGTTTAACTTCAATACCTTCGAGTGTTCCTTCCCGGGCGGCAGACATTGACAAATCACTGGTATCAGGAATACCTGTAGGGGCAGGTTTGGCGGAATGCTCAGAAAGAGGAGTGTTGTCCTGTTCGGCGATATCAAGAGTGCTGATATCGGGTAATTCAACGGGAGCGACTTTAATGGTAAACTCTTCTAAACTACCGGTATTGGCATCGCTCATGGTCAAATTATCAATGTCTGGTAATTCAATCGCTTCCAGGATTGGCGCAAATTCTTCCAGCGATCCTGTCTCAGCTTCGGACATGCTCAGATAACTAATATCAGGTATTTCAATATCCTCTGGTTTATCGCTGGAAATGGGGGTGTTTGAACCGAATGGAGCAAGCTGCAGGCCACTCTGTTCATCCATTTTTCTATCATCATTTGATGCCAGTTGTTCAGAAGAAGACGTTAAGGAATTAACAGCAGCCGTACTAGAGTTAACCAGAGACGCAAGTCCAGCACTTAAATTGTTTGATGTTGCAGCCGTTTTTGTTGAATGTGCTGTTTCAGAAGGAGGTTCAGACAGGTCTATTTTTACGGCTTTAACAATGGCGCCTGTTTTTTTTATAACAGCCAGGTATTTTTTAGTGGATTCTGTATCAAGGTTTTTTTTTATTACAATGGTCTTACCGGAAAACAGCGCTTCTGTTTTACTGCTGTCAGTCTTGAATAGTCGAGAAATATTTTTTTTTACTTCATCCAGTGATGCACCATCAATAATTTTGCCCTGAAAAATAAGATTATAATGTGCCATAGTGATACCAAGGTTATTAAAGTAACTTTAGTACAACTATAGCACATTATAAGCTGTGCAAAGGAGTAAACTCCATCACACTCTGTTACCAGGATTAAAGATTGCTATTTACAAAGTCCCAGTTAACCAGGTTCCAGAATGCACCAACATAGGCAGGTCGGGCATTACGATAATCAATATAGTATGCATGTTCCCACACATCGCAAGTCATTAGAGGAGTGACACCGTCAGTTAGAGGGCAACCGGCATTTGATGTTTTGACAATTTCAATTGCGCCGTCTGCGTTTTTAACTAACCATGTCCAGCCAGAACCAAAATTAGTCACACAAGCAGCTGTAAACTCTTCTTTGAACTTGTCAAAAGAGCCGAATGTTGAGTTAATTGCATCAGCAATGGCACCTGTCGGTTCACCGCCGCCATTAGGACTCAGGCAATTCCAGTAGAAGGTGTGGTTCCATACTTGTGCAGCATTATTAAAAATACCCACATCAGATTTTTGGATAATTGACTCTAAAGACATATTTTCAAAGTCAGTGCCAGCAATAAGATTGTTCAAATTAACAACATAAGTGTTGTGATGTTTGCCATAATGGAACTCTAGCGTTTCTTCAGAAATATGAGGTGCTAATGCATTTTTTTCATAAGGTAAAGCAGGTAGTTCAAAAGCCATGTTATTACTCCATTGTGGTTAATAGTTATTTTTGTAAGAATTATAAAGCATTTTTCAAGATGATACCATAGTAAAAAGGTTGGTTATTAAAGTTTTTTTGGTTTTTATCTTTATCAAGCCTGTAATAAGGGTAAAATATGAGTTTACTATCGTATTGAGTGAGTGGTCTGTCTGGTTATGAATCCTATTGAACTGAGCATTTTTGTTAGTCGCATAGAATCCATTTGTGAAGAAATGGGTGCTGTACTGCGTCGTAGTGCTTTTTCCCCGAATATTAAAGATCGTCTGGATTACTCCTGTGCTGTATTTGACGGCAATGGTGAACTATGTGCCCAGGCTGCTCATATTCCTGTACATCTTGGCAGTATGGCCTATGCTATGGCTGATATTGTAAAGACGCAATCATGGCACAACGGAGATATGCTGGTGTTGAATAATCCGTATCTGGGAGGAACCCATTTACCCGATGTGACGATGATTGCCCCTGTTTTTTCTAATGATAACAAAAAAAATGAAAATAAACCTGTCGCTTTTGTGGTTAATCGTGCTCATCATGCTGATATTGGTGCCGATTCACCAGGTTCCATGCCAATGTCTCATTCACTCCATGAAGAAGGGCTGATTATTTCCCCTACTTTTATTATGCATAATGAGCAGGTGGATGATTCAATACTTTTGAATATTACGTCGAATATGAGTAAGCCGGATTCAGCAAAAGGGGATTTTCTGGCACAAATCAGTGCGAATCAAAATGGTGTAATGCGTTTAAATGAATTAATCACTCAGTTGGGTGTTAATCATTTCACTGCTGCTTTGCTGCATTTGAATGATTATGGTGAACGTGTTGCCCGAAGTGCTTTGGCCGCCATTCCTTCTGGTATTTACCGGTTTCATGATTTTATGGATGACGATGGTGCAGGGCAAAAAGATATTAAAATTAAAGTGCTCATCCATATTGATGAGCAGGGCATTAAGGTGGATTTTAGCGGTACGGAACAACAGGTAAAAGGGAATATAAATTGTCCGCTTTCAGTGGCTGCTGCTGCGGTTTACTATGTTTTTCGTTGTTTGATGCCGGCACAAACACCCGCCTGTGCTGGAACCTTTAGAATGATTGAACTGCTGGCTCCAGAGGGTTGTTTACTCAATGCCAGATACCCTGCCGCTGTTGCTGCAGGTAATGTTGAAACCTCAACGCGAGTGGTTGATGTGGTGTTAGGGGCACTGGCGCAACCTGAAAATACGCTGCATAAAAACAAGCGTAATTCATTGACAGAAAAAATTCCTTCAGCCAGTTATGGTACGATGAATAATATTGCCATGGGAAGTCGGGAAATTAACAATCATTGGGATTATTATGAGACAATCGGTGGCGG
Source organism: gamma proteobacterium symbiont of Bathyaustriella thionipta (assembly GCA_025656775.1). Classification (GTDB taxonomy): domain Bacteria; phylum Pseudomonadota; class Gammaproteobacteria; order GRL18; family GRL18; genus GRL18. The sequence goes on along the minus strand of JAHXHI010000242.1, from coordinate 4,545 downwards.
TCATGGTGCCAGTCAGGCTTTTCCCGGGTTAAGCGGTGCCCAGGCCCATATGACAAATACCTTAAATACTCCGATTGAATCACTGGAGCATCACTACCCATTAAGAGTGACTCGTTATAGTTTGCGTGGCGCATCAGGTGGTCATGGGCTTAACTCAGGGGGAATGGGATTGATTCGTGAAGTTGAATTTTTACAGGCAACACAGGTTACCCTGCTCACTGAACGAAGACGTTATTCTCCGTGGGGATTGGCCGGTGGAGAAAATGGTCAAATCGGTGAAAATTATCTTGATGGTGAGTTATTAGCCGGTAAGGTCTATTTTACTGCTCAGGCAGGACAGAAATTAACCATAAAAACCCCAGGCGGCGGCTGGGGAAAGCAATAATTAGATAATAATGTATAGGAAATGGGAATAATGAAGAATACAAGTATTGCAGTAACGAGTTTAATGGCGGGCGTTTTTCTGACCATGTCAGCATGCAGCACAGTGAGGGACACGACTGACTGGATTCCTGGTGTTGATAGTAATGAAGAAATAAAAGCAGAAGAACAAAAAAAAATGCGTGCGGCCATTGAACGGGAGCGTGAGCTTTATGCCGATAAAAATGCCTTCGCCCCAATCAGTCGCACGGCATCAGAAGCGGATGCACGAATCAGTGTACAGATCAGTCAAAAATATACTGCCGAAGCAATTAATTCTGAAGATGTTGGTATTGAAGTCAATGCCGGTGTGGTGACTTTGACGGGTAATGTCAGCTCAGATGACAGTGCAGTGAGTGTGATTTCAATTGCCAAAAATACTCAGGGTGTTTCGCGGGTGATTTCTAAATTGGTCGTCATTAAAGTCAGAGCTCAAGAGTAAAACAGCTTCTATATTGAAGTTTAAGTAATAACAAAAGGTTTAATTATGTGCGGTATCTGTGGTGATTATCATTTTGATGGTTCAAAACCGGATTTGAATGTTATTGACAATATGTTGCAGAAACTGGAACGTCGCGGTCCGGATAATAAAGGCGTGTTTCATGAAGCTTCTATTGCCCTGGGGCATCGAAGGCTCTCTATTATTGATTTGTCGGAACGTTCTAACCAGCCAATGGTCGACAATGAACTTCAGCTTGCCCTGGTGTTTAATGGGACTATTTATAACTATCCTGAACTGCGTAAAGAATTAACACATAAAGGTTATCATTTTTTCTCTGATGGTGATTCTGAAGTGATTCTCAAAGCCTATGCACATTGGGGTGAGCAGTGTGTTGAACGGCTTCATGGCATGTTTGCTTTTGCTATACTCGATTTGCGTGACTATCGTTTATTTGTTGCCCGTGATCGATTGGGTATTAAACCACTCTATTATAGTCTGGATAACAATCGTTTTGTGTTTGCTTCTAATATGCAGGCATTATTGGCTGCAGGGCATATTAATACCGACATTAATCCGGTTGGTTTGCATCATCAGCTCACATTACATGCTGTGATTCCTGCCCCTGATACCATCCTTGAAGGTGTAAAAAAGCTGGCGCCAGGCACAACGATTACCATCGATGCAAATGGTGGTATGCAGCACCATCGTTATTGGCACCTTAAAGCAAATCGTGATCCTGCTAAAGCAAACTGGAGCGAAGCTGACTGGACTGAAGCGATTCATGACAGCTTAATGGATGCCGTGAAAAAACGTTTAACAGTTGCCGATGTCCCTGTTGGTGTGTTACTTTCCGGCGGCCTGGATTCCAGTTTGTTAGTGGCCTTACTTGCCGAAGCAGGTGTTAATAACATTCGCACATTTTCTATTGGCTTTAATGATATAGGTGACGAGCAAGGCAGTGAATTTGAATACAGTGATCAAGTGGTCGAGCGTTATAACACCCTTCATCACAAGTATATGATTCCAAATCAGTCGGTGCTGGAGCGCTTGCCTGAAGCGATTACTCATATGGCTGAACCCATGGTTGGTCAGGATGCAGTGGCATTTTACCTGCTGTCAGAAAAAGTGTCGCAGGAAGTCAAAGTAGTACAAAGTGGTCAGGGTGCTGATGAAGTATTTGCCGGATATTTCTGGTATCCAAAAATGGCTGATGCGGCCAGTGCCAGAGATCGTCGTAAAAAGGGCAGTGAAGTCGACTGCTTTGCACCCTATTATTTTGATCGTCATCATGAGGAGTTTTTACAGGCAGTCAAACAGCGTTATCAGGGTAAGGATCATACCAGTGAACTGGTTCATAATTTACTGACAGCACCCTATGCCGATGATTATTTAGATAAAGTCCTGCGCATGGATACCACGACATTGATTGTGGATGATCCGGTTAAGCGAGTGGATAATATGACCATGGCCTGGGGGCTGGAGGCCAGAGTACCTTTTTTAGATCACAAACTGGTTGAACTGGCGGCACAAATGCCGCCCCAATATAAAATTGGCCAGCAAGGTGGTAAGCATATGTTAAAAACAATCGCTCGGGGGAAAATACCCGATGCCGTGATTGATCGCCCCAAGGGCTATTTCCCGATGCCGGCATTAAAATATGTGCGTGGTGAATTTTTGGATATGATGACTGATGTACTCACCTCTCAACGTTGTCGGGAGCGGGGTGTGTTTGAACCGGCCTATATTCAACGACTGTTAAAAAATCCGGAAGCCGAAGAGAATATGACCCGTTTACAAGGTAGTAAACTCTGGCATATGGCGCTATTAGAAATGTGGCTGCAGACGCACGTTAATTAATTTTGCTTAAAATTGCTCTTGAAATTAAAAGTTGTAATCCTTATATAAGGATTAACTTATTAAAATAGTCAACTTTAAAACTAAATTTTTTACAAAAAATGAGGCCAGATTTATGGACGTTATGCAACGTATTGATGATGCAGTAAAAAGTAATCCTATCGTGATTTTTATGAAAGGCACACCACAAATGCCTTCTTGCGGATTTTCTGCTCGTGCTGCAGAAGCGCTGATAAGCACTGGCGTTGAATTTTCTTATGTCAATGTATTAACGGATCCAGAGATTTTTGAAAATCTGCCCCGTTATGCTGACTGGCCTACTTTTCCACAAATCTACATCAATCATGAATTAACGGGCGGTGGTGACATTATTCTTGAAATGATGCAAAACGGTCAGCTAAAAGGTGTTTGTGAAGAAGCGGTTGCTGCAAGCAAGGCTTAATTTACAGTTGTAGTGACTGTACTAATAAAAAGCCGGGAGACAAATTCTATTTTGTCTCCCGGCTTTTTTATGCTCATTATTTTCCACTTCTATTGTTTTGCTTCATAAGAAAACTTTTGTCCGCCGACACTTGCTGCGGCCATTAAACCACCTTTATAATCGGTAAAAATAGCAATTCCGTTGGAATATTTTGTTTGCGATGCAACGCCTTTTTTGGCTGCAACTGCTGAGGCTTGAGCACCTATTTCATAATTACCTTTGATAAAATCCTCATACGCCGATTTATTCTGGAAAAAAATAATTTCACTATAGGCTTCGGCCCCAGCCTGCCAGCCGACACTGACCTGAGTCATTTTTGTCGTACCAGTGACCACACCCTGTTTATAAACAACCCCGTCACCATGTGCACCGCCAACAATAAAACCGGCTTTACCAATGGTTGGAAACACTGCATAGCCATAGGCCTGTTTAAAAAAATTGTCCAGCGATCTATCTTTATTGGCGAAATGTGCCACTGTTTCATTGGCTTTTAATTCAGCATTCGCATCCCATGCCCATGCATCAGAAAAGATGAGTAGTAATAAACTCACTAGCAAAGTGGTTAGTGCTTTTTTCATTTTTAAAATCCTTATTTAAATTTTAATTTAGTAAAGTAGTGAGTAAAACAAGTATGAGGCAAATAGTTGTTTATTAATTCACCTGTGTGTCAGTTTTGAATTGATTAGCTATCGCCAATTCGTTTAAATTCTGTATGATGACAGGAAGGACAGGGTGGAATGCGTCCGGCTTTATGAAAGTGCAGCTCTTTGCCGCATTCTTTGCAGACGAGTGTACCAATGCCTGTGACTTCTCCGGTATGCCATTCATTAGCCATTTCTTTGAGATGGTCCAGCTCCTGACGAGTCTGATCGGTCATATTGGAAAACAGAGATAGTAGTTTATCTTCAACCTGGTGCAGGTCAAATTCTAACCAATCCTGAAAGCTTTTATTGTCGACTTCCATTTTACTGGCGGCATCATGTAAGTCGCGTTTAACGTAGCGGGACACCAGATCGATTTCTTCTTTACTCCAGTCTTGTAATTCAGAAAGGAATTCTTCGGCATCTTTAATACCGTTAATTATCATTGGGCCTGCTGTTTCATCGGCTTTTTCAGTCCATTCTGAGAGCTTGTCCAGCATGGTGTTATAACCATTAACTAGCTTATCAGTAGCACCTTCAAGCGTATTTTTTTTATCAGTTTTCTGGCTCATAGGTATATCCTTGGCAATAGAGTTAAAGTCTGGATCAGGTTTTAAACCCAGGGTAAGAGCATTATAAATGCTGCCCTAATAAAATTTCAGCCCTGAAATTATCATCCAGAGCAGCTAATTTACGCTTTCGCTTAA
>JAHXHI010000113.1 GCA_025656775.1 gamma proteobacterium symbiont of Bathyaustriella thionipta | reverse complement strand
AATTATCGCATACTGCATAGACATGTCGGTTTTAATAAATTACATAACTTTTCTGTCAAGCTTTTTTTTTCAATTTATGCTGAATAGTTACCATTAATTTTAATATAATTTTTTACTCGCTGTTTTTTTACCATTACAGTATTAATATTTTCATCTATTATTAATGCTTCTTCATATTTATTCAGGGCACTTTCCCATTGCTCTTTTTTTTTATTCTGATCTGCTTGTTTTAATAATTGTCTGATTTTTTCTTTCTTTAGCTTTATATTAATTCTTTCTTTAAGTTCTTGTATTATAGGATCATCAGGTTTTTTTTCAGCATCTCTTATAGATTTTTTTGCTGTCCTGATTTTATTTTTCTCTAATGCAGCCAGTACATCATTTATTTTTTTATTAAAATCTTTTACTAACGTTATTTCTTCTAGTTTTAGTTCTTTTTCTGGTAGTTTCTTTTTATTATCAGGATCTTTTTCAATTTTCTTTATTAAAGAGGTTTGTTTATTTTCAGCGATTATTTCTGTAGCAACTTGTTTCTTTTGTTTAATTATTTGTTTTTCTGTTTTATCTTTCTTTATCAATATTTCACTGGTGACTGAAACAGGGGAGGGTGTCAATACTAAGCTTATTATTATCAATAGCAGGCATATAATAATACCACTGAGAATCAGCATAATTGTTTTTGATTTATTTTTTTCTGTGACTCTTTCTTCAAGATGCTCTGCTATCTGTGCATCAACACTATGTGATGGCGCTTTCAGGATTGGTTTAGCCAAATCATTAACTCTTTATTAAAATAATTTAAAAAGCAGTTTCTTTAATATGAATTTCTTTTAATAGTTCACGCCATTTTCCATATTGTTGATCCGCTGTTCCGGTTAAGGTCATCGTTTTACCATTCACATCAACCAGAATTGGCTCAACGTCAATTTCAAAAGATGCCCCTAACTCCTCAATTGCTTCCTTATTTATTTCACTCTCTTTACTGGTCTGAAAGCCCTGATAGACTGCATAGCCGCCACCAGCAATCATCACTGTTCTTAATCCACCCGTACTATTTCTAACATCACTATTATTTGAAGCACCTAATGCAATGGCACCAAGAATTGCTGCAGCTCCCAGTATTTTTTGTGTCGTTGCTTTTCGCTCAATTTCTCTTATATTTTGCAGTTCTTCACTTCTAAATTTACGCCAGTTATCATAGTTTTCCCACATATCAGCATAATAAAGATCATAATAATTATTAATCGTATCCACCAGCATGTCATCTCGGGCTTTAATTGAGCGAACTCTTGTCAGCATTGAATCATCATTTGCTGGTAATTTTCTTAAATGTACTATTCCTTCTTTGTCTTTGCCAATATAGCCAGTAAATTTTTCTGGTGCCATATAATTGGCAAAACGTATTTCTGCTATTTCTTTTATTCTTTTAATTTCTGTACTCTTAATATTAAGTCTATGTTCTATAATATCATTAGAAATTTTATTATATATATTCTGAAATCTATCTTTTTTTTCTATCTCTGTCTCTTTTTGCTGTGCAATAGTGACTGTTTCATTATAGGTTTTTTCAAACCATTTTTTATTACTGGCATCAAATACTGTTATCTTTAATTCACTATTTTCACCATCTGAATTAATTATTATTCCTTTAATAATAATTTCACTGCCTTCATTATCATCTGGTATAACCCGAACATTTCCCCAAAAACCTGTTCTCTGCATGGTATATTTTAAATGTATGGGCATATAGCGCGCTTCTGATTTTCTTATTTCTTTTGACAGACCTCGCTTTTCATCTTTATTAGTGGGTAATTCTCCTGGTTTAAACAGTTTTATTGATACATTTAATAACTGATCTTCATTAATTTCTTGTTGTGCAATGACAGGTTTTACATCCACTTTTGCGGCACCAGGAATAGTTGAGCATGCATTCAGCATTATCATCATTACTAATACGCTGAGTATTTTTAGTTTACTTAATAATGCTGTTGGTTTCAGGGGTGATTCAAATCGCTTATTTTGATCCATCATTATTTACTCATTGTTTGTTTATATTTATAGTACTCATCCCAGAGTTTTTCCTTTAGCTCCGGATTTTTTTCTTTCTCTGCTGCTTCTTTTAGTTGTCTTGCTACAATATCATCATCAATTTCATCGAGTTTTTTTCTCTTATATCTTTTTTGCGATGATTGTTTATTATTCTTTCCTTTTGCGCCAGAATTATTATCTTTATTTCTTTCTGACTGACTTTGATTAATTTTCTTTTTACTGGATCTTTTTTCTATGCTTTCATGTCTTTCATTCATATTGCTATTTCGACTACTAGCATTATTTCTTTCTGTTGATTTATTTTGCCTTATTTGCGTCACTTTTTCTTCTTCATTTAATAACATTTCATCAAATTCGCCCAGAGCTGTCATAAATTCATTATCAAGTGAGTCGATTTTTTCTTCAGATGTTTTTACTTCATAGTTTTCAATTGCTTCCACATGATTGTTGCTATAGCAGGGTAACCCATTTACGGCCTGCTCACCATAATTTTTAATTATTTCAGAACAGTAATTATTTATTTGAAATGATAAATAGTCTATAAATATTAAATATTCTTTTTCATAAGAAGAGAGAGGGCTTTTTATCAATAATTTTCTCTGATACTTTCTTCTGGTGATATCTAACGCTGTAATTGTTTCACGTATATTCTGATACGATTCAGATGTGATTTCTTTGGCAGATAAGTTTGGATTATAAGCAGGAGCAGGATTAGCAGAGTAGACTGTCTTATTTATACCGAACAAAATAAATATGACAAATATAATACGGGTGGTATAGTTATATCTCTTATACATAGAACATCCATCATTCATATATTAAGCACAATCATTATAATTGTTTTGAAAATTTTACCTGTCCATAGCTTAATGAATGATGAATAACCAACTACATGTTCACATAATTAATTATGCAAATAATTATATATCAATATTGCTTACAGACAGTGCATTGCTTTCAATAAATTCCCGTCGTGGTTCGACATGATCACCCATTAACGTTGTAAAAATTTCGTCTGCTGCAACAGCATCTTCAATTCTCACCTGCAATAATCGTCTGACATTAGCATCAAGAGTGGTTTCCCAAAGTTGTTCCGGGTTCATTTCTCCCAATCCTTTATACCGTTGAATATGCTGACCACGCTTGGATTCATTAAACAACCAGGCATGAGCCTGTTCAAAAGTGTCAACTTGTTTGTGTTTTTCACCACGTTCTATAAATGCTTCTCCAGCAGTTAGTAATCCTTCTAATTGTTCAGAGAAATTCATAATAGTTTTATATTCACCAGAAGTAAAAAATACCATAGGAATAATATAATTATGCATGACTCCATGACGAATTTCATGGACATGAATCTCAAATACTAAACTCTTTCCTTCTTCATCGGACACAGTCTCATTTAGAACACATTCAAACTTTAATGAGACATTTTCCTGTTTATTCATTACTTCATTAAGCTTTACTAACCAGTCTGATATCTTTTCTTTATCTTCTATCTCTTCATTAGATAAACGCTGCATTTCCATGATGCTGTTTAGGAATGCTTCATTATATCGGCTAGACAAACGGTTTTTGATATTATTTACTGATAAGAAATTTTTACTCAATTCTTCCAGTGCGGTACCGCTGATAGGTGGTACATCTTCATCAGGGTAGAGTGCGGCCTTTTGTAAAGCAACCTGTAAGAGATAATCATTTAATTCAGCATCATCTTTTACATATTTCTCCTGCTTACCCTTTTTTATTTTATATAAAGGCGGTTGTGCAATATAAATATATCCATTTTCTACTAATTCAGGCATTTGTCTATAAAAGAAAGTAAGCAGTAATGTTCGAATATGCGATCCATCCACATCTGCATCCGTCATAATAATAATACGATGATAACGCAGTTTTTCTACATTAAACTCTTCTTTACCAATTCCTGTACCCATTGCGGTTATTAAAGTACCGACTTCAGCGGATGAAAGCATTTTATCAAAGCGAGCTTTTTCTACATTAAGAATTTTACCCTTTAAAGGTAATATTGCCTGTGTTCTTCTATCTCGTCCTTGCTTGGCTGAACCGCCAGCAGAATCCCCTTCCACCAGGAATAATTCAGACAAGGCTGGATCTTTTTCCTGACAATCTGCCAACTTTCCAGGAAGACCTGCGATATCCAGGGCCCCCTTACGACGAGTCATTTCACGGGCTTTTCTTGCTGCATTTCTTGCCCTGGCAGCATCAACAATTTTTGATGCAATCGATTTTGCCTCACCTGGATTCTCAGCAAGAAAATCCTGAAGTTTATCAGACATGACAGATTCAACTGCACTTTTTACTTCTGATGAAACCAGTTTATCTTTAGTTTGTGAAGAAAATTTTGGATCGGGTACTTTTACGGACAAAACTGCGGTCAGGCCTTCTCTGGCATCATCTCCTGAGGTTGATACTTTTGCTTTTTTTGCAACGCCTGATTGTTCAATATATTGATTTAATGTTCTTGTTAAAGCAGAACGAAAGCCTGCCAAATGGGTCCCACCATCTCTTTGCGGGATATTATTAGTATAACAGAAAATATTTTCCTGGTAGGTATCATTCCATTGCAGGGCAACTTCAACCGTTATATCATCTTTTTCATTACTAAAATAAACAATATTATTATGTAAGGTCGTTTTATTTCTATTAAGATGTTCTACAAATGCTTTAATCCCACCTACATATTCAAAAATATCATGTTTGTCTACTTCACGTTCATCTTTTAAATTGATACAAACACCTGAATTCAGGAATGATAATTCTCTCAATCGTTTGGCTAAAATATCATAATGATATTCTACATCCGTAAAAATATCTCGACTAGGTAAGAAATAGATTTCGGTACCTGTCTTATCTGTATCACCGATCACTTTTAAATCACTTTGAGGTTCACCTAATTTATAGTACTGCTCATGTATTTTTCCATGTCGATAAATTGTTAGTTTTAATTTTTCTGATAGGGCATTAACAACTGAAACCCCAACCCCATGTAAACCACCCGACACCTTATATGAATTGTCATCAAACTTACCACCCGCATGAAGCACTGTTAGAATAACTTCAGCAGCTGAACGTCCTTCTTCCTCATGCATATCAACAGGAATTCCTCGTCCATCATCACTGACGGTAATACCCCCATCAGAATGAATGGTCACATTGATTTTTGAACAATGGCCTGCAAGTGCTTCATCAATTGAATTATCAACAACCTCAAAGACCATATGATGTAATCCTGTACCATCATCAGTATCGCCGATATACATTCCAGGTCTTTTTCTAACTGCATCCAGACCTTTTAACACTTTAATATTCGAAGAATCGTATGTATTCTCTTCGCTCATGAAATCTTGAACTCCATTTGGGTGGGATTTGGGGCTTCTACAAACCCTGTTTTACTTACTATCAGATCTTTATTAATAGCTATCTTTTATCTATTCAACTGATGGGAACTTAATCATTATACTCCATCTATTATTAATCTTCTTCTTTTGTTTACTTATTATTCTTTAGTTGTCTAATCTATTATATCAGTAAGCTTCTATCTTAATCACAGCTTATGCACAACTTATTAACATATCTACTCATAGTATTATTTATGTTCCACGTGAAACAATTCACATTCTTTTTCATTCATAAAATCATACCTTGATTTGTTAGTTGTTGTTGCTAGTGTTTGACAGGGAAGTGTTGAAAGAATAGTAAATAAAATATTTAAATTTTTTGAATCGAGCTCACTATCAATATCATCTAACAAAAGGACGTTGTGTTCACGTGTAGGATCAGTATCAACTAAAAAACGAAACTGAGCCAGAATTAAGCAAATAATAACTATTTTTTTTTGACTTCTAGAAAGAATTTCTTTTGCAAGATTGTTATTTAATGCTATTTTTAATTCACATCGATGTGTGCCATATCGAGTATATCCAGCTAATAAATCTTCGTAAATTTTATCTTTAAGGTATTGTGAAAAATTCAGTTCCTTAGTCCAACCTCTAGAATAACTAAGACTGATATTTTCTGATAAAGTGGAAGAAAATAAAAAAAGATATTTTTTAAAGTAATGACTAATTTGCTTCACCTGATTCGATCGGTAAACATCAAGTTTGTTGTTCAGATCGAGTAATTGAGGATTCCAACAGTTAATTAATTCTAACTCATCAGTTCCAATTTTTTTATAATGTCTATACTTTTTTGATAATTTTGAGAGAATACTATTTCTACTGGATAACACTTTTTTAAATGATCGCCAATCATTTAAAAAAAAAGGTTCCACGTGAAACACTCCCCAGTCTATAAATTTTCTCCTGATAGAGGGTCCAGCATCGAGTAAATTAAAACTTTCAGGAGTGATTAAACCCAATACGACAAGATTAGTAATACTTGATAAAGAATTAATCTTATTAGAATTAAGATGAAGAACGGGTTGAACTTTATCTTTGGAACGACTAATTCCAATTGAAAAAGATGCATGAAGAGTATTTTCTTTTAAACTGGAGAATCGAGAAAAAACAGTACAGGTATTTTCATTATAATTAATGAAAGTTTTAAATTTATTATTACGGAAGGTTCTTGATCTGAGAAGTAAATAAATAGATTCTAAAATGGTAGTTTTACCAACACCATTACTACCATAAATAATATTAAATTTAGGATGAGGGCGTAAAGAGTATTGAATAAGGTTACGGCCATTATGAATTTTTAATAATTCCAGTGGCATATTAATAAACTACCAAAATTTAAAGACGCATAGGCATAACAACATATTTGACACTATCATTGTTTAAACCAGAAATAAGACAGCTACTATTCGAATCAGTCAGGCTTAAAGTAACTTGATCTTCTTTTACAGCATTTAGAGCATCAACCAGGTAACCTACATTGAAACCAATGGTGAACTCTTCACCAGAATAGTCAATAGAAATATGTTCTTCGGCTTCTTCTTGCTCAGGGTTATGAACCACGGCTACAAGATGATTTTGTTTAAATTCTAAACGAGCTGCTTTATATTTTTCAGTTGATAGAACTGCAATTCTTGAAAGTGATTGTTTTAGAACTTGTCTATCAGCAATGATATTTTTTGTGCACAGTTCAATTGACGGAATAACACGTTGATAATCAGGAAAACGACCATCAATCAATTTGGTAGTAAAACTGAGATCTTTAAAAACAATATTAAGATGACTGGCAGAAATTGAGATGGAAATAACATCCTCAGAATCTGAAAGTAAGCGATTAAGTTCAGTAATCGCTTTACGATGAACAATAAGTTGCTGAGTGGTGTCCTTTGAAATATTGATTAAGTTAGTTAAGGAGTCAACAAAACTAAAAGCCAGGCGATGACCATCTGTAGCAATGGATCTCAATTCGTTATTAAAAATCTCAAATAACAAGCCATTTAGATAATAACGTACATCCTGATTCGCCATAGAAAACTGTGTGGAATCGATAACAAATTTTAAATCACGCTGAGATAAACTAAATTCAGAAGTAGAAGACATGGGATCTAAATTTGGAAAATTATCAGCTGAAAGGGTGATTAGAGTGAATCGACTTTTTTTAGCTTTTAAGATAAGTTTATTGTCAACAAGTTCAAAATTTAACAATATACCATGATCAAGATTTTTACAAATATCAAATAGTTTTTTTGCGGGTACCGTAAAATCAATGGTAAGCGAGGAGTCTTCTAGTGGGATAATAGTAGAAATTTCAACTTCGAGATCAGTACCCGTAATAGCAAACTTACCTGAACTAATATTAACAAGAATATTAGACAAAATAGATAATGTTTGACGCTTTTCGACAACCCCTATTACTGACTGTAGTGCAGGTAGTAAATCATCAATTCCGATTGAAAATTTCATTAACACATATCCTTAAAAACATATTCATAAATAAAGTATAAAATAATTTTGACTAACTAAGAAGTTAACTGCCTGTGTAGATTAGTATAGTCTTCTTCAACAATCACTTCTTCGGCTCTTAACTCGTCAATTTTTCTACACGCATATAATACCGTAGTATGATCACGACCACCAAATGCATCACCAATTTCAGGTAAACTATGACTTGTTAAGTGTTTAGCCAGAGACATGGCAATTTGTCTTGGCCTGGCAACGGAGCGTGTCCTGCGTTTAGAGTGTAAATCTGCAACACGAATTTTATAATACTCAGCAACAATTTTTTGAATATTCTCTATAGAAACCTGTTTATCTTGTAAGGCAATAAGATCATGCAGTGCAAGTTTAGCAAACTCAACAGATATTTTTTTCCCCTGAAAACGTGCCGTAGCAATGACTCTACGTAGGGCACCTTCAAGTTCTCTAACATTAGAACGTATCCGTTGAGCAATGAAAAAAGCGACATCCTGAGGCAAATCAATATTTGCCTGAGCGGCTTTGGATAAAAGAATAGCAACACGAGTTTCAGTATCCGGCAAATCAATTGATACAGTTAAGCCCCAGCCAAAGCGTGATTTAAGACGATCTTCCAGACCAGAAACTTCTTTTGGAAAAGTATCACAAGTCATAATAATTTGTTTTTGACATTCAAGAAGCGCATTGAAGGTGTGGAAAAATTCTTCCTGTGTTCTTTCTTTACCAGCAAAAAATTGAATATCATCAATTAATAACACATCAACAGAACGATAAAAATTTTTAAATTGATAAATGGTTTTATTTTGTAGTGCAGTTATCATTTCCTGTACAAAACGTTCAGAATGAAGATAAATCACTTTTGAGTCAGGATTATCAGACATAATGATATTACCCAAAGCATGTATCAAGTGAGTTTTACCAAGACCCACACCACCATAAATCAAAAAGGGATTATAGTTATTATTACTTGAACCTTCGCTTATCGTCTCGACAATTTGTAAGGAAGCAGCTCTGGCCAACATATTACATTTACCTTCAACAAACGTGTCAAAGGACATTTCTTTATTCAGAGCTGACTGATATTTTTTAAATCGTTTGTCAACTGGACTAGAAGTATTAGTATTGTTGGTTGAATTTTTTAAAGTGCTGGTAAGTTTTTCTGACACACTTGTAAAAGCCCCCTTATGCGCTGCATTTTGCGATGATGAATTTACGCCTGGGTCTGATATAGTTAGATGAATTTTTTTGTGAGAAGGAGGAAGTGTCTCAGGATTTCTTTTTATACTACCAACCTGAAGCTCTACTGATACTAAATTATCTGATAATTTATCAATAATAGTAGAAATATTAGATAAAAAACGTTTTTTTACAAAATCAATGACAAACTTGTTCGGTGCAAATAGCACCAGATTTACATCTGAAACTAATTTTGCCTGTAACGGTAAAACCCAAATTTTATATTCATGAGCAGGAATTTCTTTTTCAAGCGCCTGAAGACATTTTTCCCAAATTTCAACTTTCATAAAAAAACCAGTTTATTGTAAAAAAAAATCACATCCCAATTTTTGATTTTTTAAGCAAAAAAAGGTAAAAAAACAACATAAAAAAATAAATTCATCCTGTGGATAAGTCTGTGTATAAGTTATCAGGAAGATGGATATAAAATATTAGGAAGTACGTATATTGTATAACAATAAAAATTGATTAACAATTTATAAACAAGCAGATCACAAAATATAAAGAACCTATAAAACACTTTAAGTTATTGATTATAAGTTATTTATAAAATTAATCAACAGGAAATAAGGTGTCTAATAATAAAAATAATAAAATATAGATCACTTATATTATTAAAAGATGTTCCAGGATATTTATTAGAAAAATTGAATATAGAAATGTTGAAAACTTTTTACAGTTGGAATTTTTACGGTAAATATTTTTAATCAAAATTAATTGAAAAATATGTATTTAATAATTGACTAATAAGTAATGAAAAATGTATAATTGCGTGCTCTGAAAAAAGCCTTAATATAAATTTTCGAAATTGTAGTGACAGAAGGTTAAAATCAGGCTATAGAGCAAAATTTAATTTACTAACTTTAACTTTTTAAAGTTATATTCGGATAAAATGCAATGAAAAGAACATTCCAACCAAGTAACCTGAAACGTAAGCGCACTCATGGATTTCGTGCACGCATGGCCACTAAAGCGGGTAGAAAAATATTAAATGCACGTCGTGCAAAAGGCCGTCATCAACTCGCAGTATAATAACTGATTTTTTTGATTTAAAGCATAGCCTCAACTTAAACTAAATGGGTTTAAAACCAGTTCAGAAGAAATAAGTTGAAGCTCATTGCTTGTTATAAAAATTTTTTATTAGCATCTGTATTAGTATAAAATCAAAGCAGAGTTTTGGTATTCAGACAAAGTAATAAATTTTTTGAAATCTAGTTAGTAGTATACGGTTTTAAAATTTATGTCTGAAAGTAAAAAAAATCCGGAACAACAATTCAGTCGTACGCAAAGACTTCTCCTTCCCTCGGATTACAAATACGTATTTAATCAATCAATACGATCTTCAGATAAATTACTCACGATTTTAGCAAAAAAAAATTTTACATTATCTAAACCTCGTCTTGGATTAGCAGTTGCAAAGAAATCTGTGAAAACAGCTGTCCATCGAAATCGTATTAAGCGATTGTGTAGAGAATTTTTTCGTTTAAATCAAAGCAAGTTTGTATGCGCAGACTATGTAATTTTAGTTCGAAATGGAATAGATAAAGTGGATAATAGTGCCATTACACAATCACTGGCCAAACAATTCAATTATCTACGAAAAAAACTGGCTGAAAAATAATCAAGGGCAATTGAAGCCTTATTCGGACTAATCTGGTAAAATTCTTCTTGCTATGAGATAAGCAAGAGTGAGAATTAATTGGCTATGAACATATGAACGTGTTTCAGAAAATAACGTTGACAATTCTCAAAGGTTATCAATATCTCATAAGTCCGATATTGGGAAATAATTGTCGTTACATACCTAGTTGTTCCTGCTATACACATACAGCTATAGAACGCTTTGGTGTATTAAAAGGCAGTTGGATGGGGCTGAAAAGAATTTTAAGATGCCACCCATTTCATCCTGGTGGATTGGACCCTGTGCCGGAAATAGATTCAAAAAAAGAACATAAATCAGAGTAGCAGGTTTTATTACAGACAGGTAATTTTCAGACTGAATAATTACTATTAATTAATTTAAAGAAAATAGACAAAATCATATTATGGATACACAACGTTTAATATTATTTGCAGCATTTATGTTACTTTCAATGTCATTATGGCAAACCTGGCAAATACAGGTTAATCCGCCGCCTACAATAAGTAATGATGTGACTGCTGCTAACACGGGTTCAGCTAATCAAACAGCTTTGCCGACAAAAGATGATATACCTGCTGTACCGGTAAGTACTCAGCAAACACAAGGTGCTGTCAGTAGTGCACCGTCAATTGGACAAAAACTGAATAGCGGACAAAGAGTCAGTGTTAAAACCGATGTTTTTGATATTGAAATAGATACAATTGGTGGTGATATACGACGTGTTGCCCTGTTACAGTATCCTAATGATGTAAACGAAGATCCCAGTCCGGTCATATTAATGAATGATAAATCCGGCTTGTTTTTTATTAGTCAGACAGGATTATTAAGTTCATCTAATGACAGTTATGCACCGGACCATAATATTAATTATCAAATCTCTAAATTAAGCTATGAAATGGGTGAGCAGTCTGAATTAAAAGTGCCGCTAAACTGGACTTCAGATGATGGTAAATTTACTTTAACAAAAATTTATACATTTACTCCCGGGAATTATGAAATAGCTGTTGAACATCAGATAACCAATAATTCTGAAAACCCGTGGAATGGTCATTTGTATCGTCAATTGCAAAGAACCAGTGTTGCCCAGCAAAGTATGTTCCTGCACACCTATACGGGTGCAATGATTTCAAAAGAAGTAGACGGTTTTGAAAAAATTGATTTTCCTGAAATGCTGGAAGGTAATTTAAGTCGCCCTAATACCGGCGGTTGGGTTGCCATGATTCAGCACCACTTTATGGGGGTGTGGGTGCCACCGCAAAATAGTGCAGAAAATTATTATACTCGAGTAACTGAGAAAAATACCGCAGACCCGCATTATATAGTCGGAACCATATCACCAGCACAGCAAGTGAATACTACTGAGACGATCGTATTAAAAGATTCGTTATTTATTGGTCCAAAGTTACAAAACCAAATTAAAAAAATCGCACCTGGTATTGATAGTACCGTTGATTATGGTTTTTTATCTGTCATAGCACATCCGATATACTGGTTATTAGAAAAAATTCAAAGTGTGGTTAATAACTGGGGTTGGTCAATTATTTTCTTAACGATTATCATCAAGGCAATTTTCTATAAGCTATCTGCAGTCTCCTATAAATCAATGGCGCATATGCGTAAAGTGACGCCGCGATTAAAAGCACTTCAGGAACAGTTTAAAGACGATTCAGCCGGCAAGAATAAAGCTATGATGGAATTGTATAAGAAAGAGAAAATTAATCCTTTAGGGGGCTGTTTACCGATTCTCGTGCAAATTCCGGTATTTATTGCTCTATACTGGGTACTGCTTGAAAGTGTTGAAATGCGTCAGGCTGACTTTATGCTATGGCTTAATAATTTATCTGCACCTGATCCCTACTATGTGCTGCCGCTGATAATGGGGGTTTCCATGTTTGTTCAGCAGAAACTCAATCCAGCACCTATGGATCCGGTACAGGCTAAAGTAATGATGATGCTGCCTATTATTTTTACTGTATTTTTTGCCTTTTTCCCATCAGGACTTGTTTTATACTGGGTAGTAAATAATCTGTTGTCCATTGCACAACAATGGTATATCACTCGATCAATTGAGAATGCCTGAAACTGACACAATTGCTGCATTAGCCACTGCCCCCGGTCGAGGGGGTGTTGGTATTATTCGTCTATCCGGCCCTCAGTCATTGGCCATTGTTGAAAAAATCATTCAGCAAACCCCCAAACCTCGTTATGCGCATTATTTACCCTTCTTTGATGAAAAGAATCAGGAACTTGATTCAGGTATCATCTTATACTTTCCTGGGCCAAATTCTTTTACCGGAGAAGATGTGGTGGAATTGCAGGGGCATGGCGGTCCTGTGGTTATGGATATGCTATTGCAGCAAGTATTTTCACTGGGTGCAAAGCCTGCCAAACCGGGTGAATTCAGTGAGCGGGCATTTTTAAATGATAAACTGGATTTAGCTCAGGCAGAGGCTATTGCCGATTTGATTGATGCCAGTAGTGAACAAGCTGCCCGTTCTGCTTTACGTTCATTACAGGGTGATTTTTCAAAGCTGATTCATACACAGGTAGAGGCATTAATACAATTACGCATTTATGTTGAAGCTGCCATTGATTTTCCAGAAGAAGAAATTGATTTTCTTTCTGACGGCAAAGTAGAAAATGATACTCAGATAATACTGAGTAATTTAAAAGAAATCCTGATAAAAGCAGAGCAGGGCTGCTTAATGCGTGAGGGAATGAGTGTGGCAATTGTCGGACAGCCCAATGCCGGTAAATCCAGCTTGTTAAATGCGTTATCCGGTAAAGAATCGGCTATTGTCACGGATATAGCCGGAACGACACGAGATGTCCTGAAAGAAGAAATTAATATTGACGGCATGCCGCTGCATATTATTGATACAGCCGGTTTACGAGATAGTGATTGTGAAGTGGAGCAAATTGGTATCCAGCGTGCCTGGAATGTCATCGAAAATGCCGATCAAATATTATTAGTAATGGATGAAAATATCATTGATGATGCAAATAATGTGGACATCAATCAGCAGTTATTAGAACAGTTCCCTGATACGATCGATATTACCTTAATTCATAATAAAATTGATCTGGCGAGTAAACAACCTGAAATAATAAAGTCTGAACATCGCACAGAAATTTATTTGTCTGCTAAGGAAGGTAAAGGCATTGATTTACTAAAAACACATTTTAAACAATGTATGGGTTATCAAAGTGCCGGAGAAGGTAGCTTTATGGCACGCCGCAGACATCTTGAAGCGATTAATAAAGGTATTCAATCGGTACAAAATGGACTTTCACAATTACAGGAATTTTCCGCCGGTGAACTCCTGGCAGAAGAACTGCGCCAGGCACAAAATCACCTGTCAGAAATTACCGGAGAATTTACTTCAGATGATTTACTGGGAAGAATATTTACAAGCTTTTGTATCGGCAAGTAGAATTGTGTTTCATGCGGTTTCAGATAGTATCAAATAATAATTAAATAATTGATTTTAAATAATTTAGTTGTTCATCTTGTTTCAAAAAGTTTCATAGTATTTCACTAAAATGTGTACTTATTTGTGTACTTTTTTAAAAAGTACTATATTTAACGAGTACACAATATGTACTAAAAATACACATAATTTAGCATTTTTAAGCAATAAATTACCCTTAAAGAGTACACAATTATAATTTATATTAATATAACTAATTGATTTATAGTTATTTTAATGTTTTGTATTAGTACACAAAAATAGAGGTAAAAATGAAACTAACTGACTCAAAAATAAAAGCATTAAAGTCAAAAGATAAACCATATCAGTCACCAGATGGAAATGGCTTAGTCATTGAGGTGAAGTCTACGGGTAAAAAAGTATGGATAATGAGATTCCGATTTGAAGGAAAATCACAGAAAGTCATATTAGGCGAATATCCATATTTTTCTTTAGTTAAAGCACGTCAATGGCGAGAGGAGTGCAGATCAAAAGTAGCCAGGGGAATTAATCCAGCAGAAGAAAAAAAGGCTGAAAAGGATAAAGCAAAACAAGAATCAAAGAATACTGTTAAATCATTTTCAGAATTTTGGATGACAGAACATGTTGAAAAAGTAAATCGTACGCCTCGCAATATTAGAAGAGTATTTGATAAAGATGTCATTCCAGCGATTGGGAAAATGAAATTACAGGATGTTGAACCAGGACATATTCATGAAATTATAGATTCTATAAAAAAAAGGGGTTCTGATACAGCCGCCTTAATAACAAGAAATGTTATAAAACGAATGTATGCCTATGCAATTACCAGAGGAGTTGTTACTTTTAATCCGGCTGCTGCCATTGAGGCAAAATATATTGCACAGGCTAAAAGTCGGGATGTTGCTTTAACTCCTGAAGAAATAGGAAAGTTGTTACGTGGAATTTATACCAGCAATATAAATCGTTCTAATAAATTAGCCTTACACCTGCTTATACTCACAATGGTGAGAAAATCAGAATTAATTGAAGCCAGTTGGGAAGAAGTTGATTTTAAAAAAGCACAATGGAGTATACCAGCTGAACGAATGAAAAAAGATAAACCGCATATTGTTTATTTATCACAACAAGCACTGGCTATGTTTGAAGAACTAAAAAATTTGGCAGGGAAATCAGAATGGGTACTTCCAAGTCCTCACTCATGGAAAAAGCCCATTTCTAAAACAACATTAAATAGTGCTATTCGAACACTTGATCTTGAAATAAAGGATTTTGTAATCCATGATTTTAGACGTACAGCCAGTACCCATTTACATGAAATGGGATTTAACTCAGATTGGATTGAAAAATGCTTGTCTCATGAACAACAGGGTGTAAGAGGAGTTTATAACCGGGCTGAGTATGCTGAACAAAGAAAAAATATGCTTCAACAATTGTACCGTTCCGCTCTATCATCTAGTGCTTGCTTCGACCTATTTTATCCGAAACAAGCAACCTCATTTCACCCTCTGACAGGCATTATTT
>JAHXHI010000054.1 GCA_025656775.1 gamma proteobacterium symbiont of Bathyaustriella thionipta | reverse complement strand
TTTCAATATCTAGCCGATAATTTTTCACGAAAACACTTCTTTTTGATATTAAGTTGTTGTTTTATATATCACAAGAAGATCTGCACCCGGTGCGATCTGTCGGGCCACCCGTGAGGGTTCCGTATGGATTGGTCATTTACGTGATAAGCAGGCAGCCAATACCTTTAAACTGCCGGCGGTCAGACTGTTAGAGGATGAGGTGAAAAACTTACCTGAAATTGTACCTGATGAAACTACCGGTTATCGTGATATCTGGTATGAACAAGAAGGTGCTGTCGGCTATCTGTATTTCACTTTTTACAATGGTGCCATGAGCAGTGAGCAATGTGAACGTTTGCGTCAGGCCTATATCCATGCCGGTAAACAGAACACCCGAGTGATTGTTTTGATGGGCGGCGAAGATTTCTGGTCTAATGGTATGCACCTGAACCAGATTGAAGCAGCTGAGAGTGCGGCAGATGAGTCCTGGGGAAATATTAATGCCATGGATAATCTGGCTCTGGAAATTATTAATACAAATTCCCATTTGACCGTAGCGGCTCTGCAAGGTAATGCCGGTGCCGGTGGTGTGTTTCTTGCTCGTGCCACTGATGAAGTCTGGGCACGTAAGGGAGTAATTTTAAACCCCCATTACAAAGATATGGGCAATCTTTTTGGCTCTGAATACTGGACCTACTTATTGCCCCGGTACACGGGTGCTGAAAATGCCGAGCGTATTATTCAGGCACGGTTGCCAATGGGAATTTCAGAGGCCTTAAGTCTGGGCCTGGTGAATGAAGTGATTGCAGAAAAAGGTGATGCCTATATCAATGCCGTAAAAAAACGAGCGGCGGATATGGCTGGTATGTCTGATTTTTCTGTACGTCTGGCAGATAAAAATAAACGTCGAATGACAGATGAACATCAAAAGCCGTTACAAGCCTATCGGGATCATGAGCTGGAAAAAATGCAGTTAAATTTTTATGGTTTTGATCCCAGCTATCATATTGCACGTTATAATTTTGTCAATAAAGTCGTAAAGTCTCGAACACCATTGACCATTGCTGTTCATCGTCGTACAGCAGAACACATCAGGAAAATAATATGACAGATGTTGTTTGTCTCGTGTCGCATAGCGTACGCGCTTTAGGAACCGTTACAGTTAGTATGGTGTGTTGATGCAGGGTGAACGTATTCGGGTGACAGGTAGTGTGCAGGGCGTCGGTTTTCGTCCCACCGTCTGGCGTCTGGCAAATGATCATGAACTGGTCGGACAGGTCTGGAATGATGCCGAAGGTGTATTAATTCAGGTCTGGGGCAGCTCACAGTCACTTGAGGGTTTTGTACATGCTTTGCAGGCTGAGCAACCTCCCTTGTCACGCATTGATAAAATAGTGCGTTTGACACTGGATGAACAATTGGCAATCCCTGCTGATTTTCAAATTGCGGTGAGCCAAAAAGGCAAGGTGTCTACCAATGTGATACCTGATGCTGCAACCTGTCCTGAGTGCCTTGCCGAGGTAATGGATCCGAGCAATCGTCGTTATCGCTATCCTTTTACCAATTGTACTCATTGCGGTCCACGAATGTCCATTGTCAGGAAAATCCCCTATGATCGAATGAATACCAGTATGGTCTCTTTTCCAATGTGTCCGCAATGCCTGAATGAATATCAGGAACCGAACAATCGTCGTTTTCATGCGCAGCCTAACGCCTGTCATGATTGTGGGCCGCAGGTCTGGTTAGAGGATGTGAATGGTGTCCGGCTAAAAAGCAGTAACGATTGTGACACGATTGAAACCGCGGCACGTCTGATTCGTCAGGGTAAGATTGTTGCTATTAAAGGAATAGGCGGGATTCATCTGGCTTGTGATGCAGGTAATAGTGATGCCGTAAATACCTTGCGTCATCGCAAACAGCGTTATCATAAGGCGCTTGCCCTGATGGCAAGTGATATTAATATGGTACAGCGTTATGCCAAAGTGAGTGACTCTGAGTCTGCATTGCTTAGTGACAATACTGCACCCATTGTCGTTCTCGATAAATCAGGTGAGGAGTTGCCCGTCGAAATTGCGCCTGGTCAGAACTCTCTGGGTTTTATGCTGCCTTACACACCACTGCATCATCTTTTGATGCAAAATATGCTGCGACCGATTGTGCTGACTTCAGGTAATCGCAGTAATGAGCCGCAGATTATCAATAATCAGACGGCCCATGAATCCCTTGATCACATTGTTGATTATTTCCTGCTGCATGACCGTGATATTGTGAGTCGTCTGGATGACTCGGTTTTGCGTATGATTGCTGATCAGCCTCGTTTTCTGCGTCTTGCCCGTGGTTATGCGCCACGGTCTCTCAAACTTGCAGATGATTTCTCTGATACTGAAAGTATCCTTGCGATGGGAGGTGAACTAAAGAATACCTTCTGTCTGTTGAACAAGGGCAGAGTGATTCTGTCACAACATATGGGGGATCTGGAAAATGTCACCACATACCAGGATTATCAGCAGAATCTAAAACGTTATCTACAGCTGTTTGACTTTATGCCGACGCTGATTGTGGTTGATAAGCACCCAAATTATTTATCGACTCAGTATGGCCAGCTGCTGGCAGTGGAAAAAAATATCCCTCTGCTTGAGGTACAGCATCATCATGCTCATATCGCAGGCTGTATGGCCGAACATAGGCTGCCGTTGAAACATAGCAAAGTGCTCGGTATCACACTTGATGGTGCAGGCTTTGGTGAAGATGAAACTATCTGGGGGGGGAATTTCTTTTGGCCTCTTATCAAAACTATGAGCGCCTGATTAGTTTTCAGGCTGTACCTATGCTGGGAGGTGCACAAGCGGCGCGTGAGCCATGGCGCAATACTTTTGCTCATCTGAGCAGTTCTATTGGTTGGGAGCAGGTACTCAGAGAGCATGCCGATCTGGATATTACTCAGTTTCTCAAAGCTAAGCCGATTGCTATTTTGCAAACGATGGCTAAAAATGGCTTAAACAGTCCCAGGGCATCCTCTGCCGGACGTTTGTTTGATGCCGTTGCAGCCGCAGTCAATGTTTGTCGGGAAAAGGTCAGTTTTGAAGGGCAGGCTGCAATTGAGCTGGAAAGCCTGGCAGATGAGTATTTTGACCAGCAGGCTGAATTTGCTTATGAATTTACTGTAAAAAATAATGAGCTGAACTGGACTCCACTGTGGTCAGCATTGCTGAAGGATCTCAGTGAGGGTGTGGATGCCGGTATTATTGCGGCACGTTTTCATCATTGTGTGGCTTATGCGGTTGCGCAGACTGCACAAAATTTATGTGAGCAATATCAATTATCGACAGTGATACTCAGTGGCGGAGTGTTCCAGAATCGCCTGATATTAGCGCGTATTGGTTTTTTATTGCGTGAACAGAATTTAAAGGTTCTTTCACCCAGAGCAACCCCTATGAATGATGGTGGCTTATCGGTTGGTCAGGCGGTGATTGCTTTTGCATCAGGCCAATCTTGTTAGTAGATTAATCTTTATTGTATAAATTCAAGCCTTACTCCTTAACGGTTAAGCAGTAGATTAATAAGACATGATATTTTGGTTTTTTGTGCTAATTGAGTGCAGCAAACAACAACATCACCAGAGTCGACTATAATTAAAGCAGCGGTATAGAAACGGGCATATTGACAACCGCTGTGAGGCAGTTTCTTAAGGCACACCTGAACATTAACAGGTGATGGGAGCGCAGAATGGGTAGTTTATTAATCGTCGGGTTGTTTATTGGTATGCGTCATGCCCTTGAAGCGGATCACATTGCTGCCGTCGCCTCTCTGGTCAGCGGCAAACAAACATTGACTCATACCATCAGGGTCGGCAGTGCATGGGGTATTGGCCATACGATCACTCTGTTTTTATTTGGTTCGATGGTGATATTTTTGGACACTGAGATCCCAGAGTATTTTGCTGATGCCTTAGAAATGGCTGTTGGCATCATGTTGGTGTTGCTTGGTGCGGATGTGTTACGTCGAGTGAGCAGTCAAAAAATACATTTTCACAGTCATTATCATCGCAATGGCAGCTATCATTTCCATGCCCACTCACATGCGGGAGAATCTGACCTTCAGCATAATGATTTACATCATGAGCATAATCATCAACAGGGATTCCTGCGTCGGGCACTGATGATAGGAATGATGCATGGCATGGCAGGTTCTGCTGCAGTCATTATACTGGCACTGGGGACGGTCACTTCGCCACTGCAGGGCATATTATATCTTTTAATGTTTGGCATCGGTTCCATGCTGGGAATGGCCCTGTTGTCAGTCATTATTTCTATTCCCATGCACCTGTCCATACAGCGTTTGAACTGGATGCATAATGGCTTTCAGTTGATGATTGGTCTGATAACAACAGGGCTGGGTTTTTTTGTTATTTATGATAATAGCCGCTTTTTAATATCGCAATTTATCAGTTAAAACGACTTGTTTCATAATCCAGCTCATTTATAGCCGTTTAATTCTTTAGAGTTTTCATGAATCAAAATAATTGTTTATCACAAGCCATATTACCTTTTTCCGCCATTTTGCTCGATATGGATGGTGTTCTTTTCCATGGTATGAATCCTATTGATGGTGCAATCGATTTCATGCGGAGTATTGAGCATATCCCCCATGTCTTTGTCACCAATAATCCTGTCAGGCTGCCTGAATCAGTGGCCGATAAACTGGCTGAAATTGGATTTAAGCGACCGGATGAAAAGCATATAATTACTTCTGGTGAAGCAACTGCAGCATGGCTTGCTCAGCAAAAACCTGACTTTCGATTTTTCGCCATTGGTGCGGGTGGTTTACACCAGAGTTTGCAAAAATATGGTTATGAGGACAAGGATAATGCCGATTATGTTGTCGTGGGAGAAGGAGAAGGGCTGGATTATGCCTCATTAACCACAGCCATTAATTTGATTATCAAACAGGGTGCTCAATTGATCTGCACTAATCCGGATACCAGTGTGGATGCTTTTTATCGTGGTAAGCATGCCATTTTACCGGGTGCCGGTGCACTGGTTGCACCGTTGGTTATTGCTACTGGAAAGCAGCCGGTAACCATTGGCAAGCCCAGGCCTTTGTTGTATGAAATTGCGCTGCAGGAACTACAGGCTCAGGCTGATACCTGTCTGATGATTGGCGACCGACCTGATACCGATATTCTGGGTGCTCAGCAACTTGGCATACAAACCGCTTTAGTGAGAACGGGTCGCTTCGCACCCGGTGAAAAATTACCTGATAATATGTCAGCACCGGACTGGGATGTGGATAACCTGATACAATTAAGAAAATCACTTGGCTTGTAGTGATTAAGTGAATGTAACCCGTTTCATATCAGCCCCAGTCGAACATAATAAGTCATTCTACTATTCCATTGTGTCTGACCATTATTGTATTAATGTTTAAGCAAGACTGAGTTTGATTGAATCAATGATGTTATCACAGGCAGTGGCACATGCTTCACACTCAATGTGTTGCTTGTGTTTTCTGCATTCCTTGGCACAATCACTGCACACTTTTTCACATATACGTGAATACTCTTTGGAATAACTCGAGTTGGATGCCACAAGGTAGGCAAAACCACCACAAACCGACTGCATTTCCTGCACCTTACTTGCGCAGTCCGCCAGTTCAGTATCTCCCTCGGTAAAACTGACCAGACAATGTGAAATACAACGTCGGCCTTTATCAATGCAATTATTAACGGCATCCATCAACCCGACCAATTGTGTTGCATGCTTACTGTGATCGTGTTCTTTCATAGCGGCAGATGCCGAACCCGCGTAAGCTACAGTCGCAGCACCTATACCCAGCAATACATCACGACGACTCACATCAATTGTTTTTTCCTGTTGATAATTCGATATCGTTTCTTGTTTTGACATATCCTTGATTCCTTTAATAGATATAATAGAATTTTGTTGCACTTCAGATGAGGACAACAAACCATGCTCTATAGGACGAAGAGTCCTGTAAACTTAATAACAGGTAAGAAATAATAAAATACTCTAAGTATTTTCATATGATTATGCGGGGAATTCCATTGTCTGGTTACGGATAATCCATGTGTGTTTTATGGCTTTAAACACATTGGATTGATTAAGCGAATGTTATGAGTATGACGTTACAAACACGGTAAAAATTAAAAAAAGAGATGATTTTACCGGGTATTTGCCTACTCAGATTCCCCTTAAAAAGCAAATAGGGTAACGATGTTGACTTTCATAACGTGTCATTTCTGCTATTAATCCAAGCTCTATGCTACACTTAAAGATATCTAACGGATGTGATGTGTTCAATCTTGAAAGTATAATGAACTGAAGTCTCTTATCTATGAAAATAATCTTTTGTCCTTTTTACCATTTGATAGTATTTATGATGATTACTCTGTCATCATTTTTTAGTGATTCATCTGTTTATGCTGATGAACATGTCTATAAATTTGGTGTTGTGCCACAATTTGAGATAAGACAGTTATATAGAATCTGGCAGCCTGTTCTCAATTATCTTGAAAAAGAAACAGGTTACAAGTTTCAACTGAATGGTTCGCAGACAATTCCTGATTTTGAAAATGAATTGATACAAGGCATGTTTGATATTGCCTATATGAACCCCTACCACTTAATTCTATCCAATAAAGAACAGGGTTATATTCCACTGATCAAAGATGAGGCTAATAAATTATATGGGGTTTTAGTGGTAAAAAAAGACAGTAATATAAGCGAAGTATCACAATTAGATGGTAAGACTATTGTTTTTCCAGCGCCTAATGCTTTGGGTGCTTCTCTTCAGATGCGTCAAGAACTCACCGATATTTTTCATCTGAAAATTATTCCTCGCTATGTCAGATCACATGATTCAGTCTATTTAAATGTACTGTTTAATACGGCTATTGCTGGCGGTGGTGGTGTGCAAAAAACACTGTATCAACAACCCTATGAATATAGAGAAGCACTACATGTCATTCATAAAACCAAACCCGTTGCTTCTCACCCTGTTGCAATACATCCCAGATTACCTGTTGAAGTGAGAAATGCCATTAAATCTGCATTGCTTAAACTGGGGCAATCAAAGCAAGGTGCCGCCTTATTGGCAAAAATCCCAATAAAACACATTGGAGAGGCAGTAATGGCTGACTATCTGTTTTTGAAGCAAATGGGGCTTGAACGCTTTTATGTAAAGCCATATTAGATGTGTCGTCGTACGACAAAATCGCATGGTGTTAATCATCTCGTATGTCGTAGTGTTATTACCAGGGGAAAAGTATTAATAAATGGCTGTTATTATTTCAGGAATAGGGTGAGTCTGGCTTAATAGCGGAGCAAAAAGGAAGATCCACTTATAGTGTAAATGAATTGATTTGATTTGTATTCGCTTATTAGAGCGGGTGAAATTAGCCCCATGAAGCTCACTTATTAGACGGCGGGTTTTGTTCAGTAGAATTAAAAGAAGTGGTCATAGCTTTAATATTTTGCAAAGCATCAGGATAATTAAAAATGGCAATTTGTTGAGCAAGTAGATCTATTTTTCCCCCAAAGACAGCCTTAAGTACAGATTTATTATTTAAAAAAAGTTCACTTGCACGTGTATCATCCATTGATAACAGTGTTTGTAATTGATTGAGTAGACTACTGACGTCTGTTGATGAAGCAAAAACTTCAGCCTCTGATTCTAATTTGTCAGTAATTTTAATTAAAGCATGATGTAATTTTTCTTGTTCAGAAGTGATAGCCTCTATCCAATGATGAATAGTATCTTTGTCTTTATCTTTGATAGTTCTGTTGATGATATTGCTCAGAATTTTTTCAAGTGTTCTGGCAATTTCCTCTATTTTTACCAGACCAAGAGTACCTGAGGCTCCTTTGAGAGTATGAGCTAAACGCTTTGCTTCATTCGTTGCAGAGTCATCCAGTTGTTGTTTCAGTTTTTGCATATCATCACCATGTAATGTATCAAACTGTTGTAGCAAACTGACATAAAGTTTCACGTCATCACGTACATTATACAGTCCAGTTTCTGCATTAATTCCCTCAACTGACTTCAGATATTTACGCAAGGCAGCGACCTTTACATCAACGGTGGTAGAGGTGGGAGGCAGTTCTGCCGGGGGAAGGTCTTTAGGTAACCATTTGACGAGTTTAGAGTAGAGTTGTGACGGATCAACCGGTTTTGCCACAAAATCATTCATACCTGCCTCAAAACAGGCCTGGCGATCCTCTTCGAAGATATTAGCGGTCATTGCCAGAATTGGAAGCGCCTCTTTTCCAGCCATAGAGCGGATGATTCGGGTTGCTTCCAAACCATCCATCTCAGGCATCTGAACATCCATCAACACCAGATCATAATGATTGTTATGAACTTTTTCTACTGCCTCGCGACCGTTTTCCGCTGTATCCAGCTTCAATGTCTCAATATTGAGTAACTCCATTGCTACTTCAAGATTAATCAAATTATCTTCAACCAAAAGGACTTGCAAAGCAGACTGTTGAGCACGTAACTGCTGTTCAGCACCTGATAGCTCAGCTGATGATTCAAGTGTTATATTTCCATGGCCGCGACTAAGCCAGGCAGTAAACCAGAAGGTACTTCCCTGACCAGGTTCGCTTATTGCTCCCACATCACCTCCCATGAGTTGTGCCAGATGCCGGGTAATAGACAGACCTAATCCAGTGCCTCCATATTTGCGAGTAGTGGACACATCAGCTTGTTCAAAGGCCTCAAAAAGAGTGGATAATTTTTCCGGCATAATGCCAATCCCGGAATCCTGTACTTCGAACCGTATCAGGAGCTTATTAGCACGTTCCTCCAACTTTTTAGCACGCAGGTGGATACTTCCTTGCTCAGTAAACTTAATGGCATTAGCAGCGTAGTTAAGCAAGGATTGACGTAATCGAGTTGAGTCACCATGAAGCCAGAGCGGTACAGAAAACGGCTCTACCTCAATTGTCAGTCCTTTTAAAGCAGCCTGTTCACTCAAGAGTGATTGGACATGATTAAAAATCACTTCCAGATGAAAATCTGACTGCTCAAGATGCATTTTTCCAGCTTCTATCTTAGATATATCCAGAATATCATTAATGATGGTGAGCAAATGCTCCGCAGAACTATTAATTTTAGTCAGTTGATCTTGTTGTTTAAGAGTCGTGTCAGATCGCTGTAACAGATGTGTCAGTCCGATAATGGCATTCATCGGCGTACGGATTTCATGACTCATATTGGCTAAAAAAGCACTTTTGGCCAGACTGGCTGCTTTTGCTTTCTCCAGTGTTTCTGCCAGCTCTGTGGTTCTTTGTACGACCAAATCTTCAAGATGAAGGCGATGCAGATCCAGTTCCTGTGCATTTTTTTTCTTTTCTGTAATATCTTCCTTAACCGCAAGATAGTGTGTAATGGTGCCATCAGGCTGACGTAGTGGTGCAACAATAGCAAACTCAATAAACGCTGTACCATCTTTTGTTTTGTTGTAAAATTCACCTTTCCATGGCTTACCCTGAATCAGGGACTTCCACATTTCTTCATAGTTTTCTGGTGGTGTTTTTCCAGAATGTAAAATACGGGGATTTTGACCAATCACTTCCTTCAGACTATAACCTGTTTTATTGGTGAACGTTTCATTAACATATTCAATACGCCCATCAATATCAGTAATAACGACACTTTCAGGACTTTGCTCCACTGCCTGAGCCAGTTTGCGCAAGCGTGTTTCTAACTGAACTCGTTCTGTAATATCTAAAATAAAAGCAACAAAAACCGCCGGCTCTTCATCCATTAATTGAAGATGCACTTCAACGGGGTAACGTGTTCCATTTTTACGAAGGTGAACCGTGGTAAAAAGAATTTGTTGTTCATCATGAGAACGTAGAGGTGCAACTAAGTGGTTAAATTTCTCAATAGTAACTTCTGGCTTGATGTCTATGGGTGTCAGTTTTTTAATTCTTCTAAAGAGTATCCCAGATTGTTTCTTGCACCAAGATTAACTTCCAGAAAAAGAAGCGTCGTACTATCAAAGATATAAATTTCATTTAATGCCCCTTCAAGCAAGCGGTTAAAGCGAATTGATTCTTTTTCAGCTTTAATTCGTTGGGTTATGTCCTGGAATACGCAATATGTCTGTTTAAATTGTCCATCTGTGGTATAAGCAACACGTCCTTCATAAGAAATATCCAGGTAGTGCCCATCCTTATGTCTTATTTGATACTGAACATCACTGACACCACCACGCTGTTTGAATACAGGAAAATTTTTCCTGTAACTTTTTCTCGAATCAGGATGTAAAAACTCATCCAGAGGCCTGCCAATAACCTCTTCTCTATTATACCCGAGTGTTTTCAACCATGCGGGATTTATATCTAAAAAATGGCCTTCCTCATCAAGTGATTGATAGGACAGAGGGGCATTATTATATAACGCTTTGTATTTTTCTTCACTTTCCTGTAATGTTTGTCTTAATAATTTTTGCTGCGTAATATCTCTGTTTACGCCTCGAGTACCCAGGTGTTTCTGCGCAGAATCAAAAACTGGCTGACATTCATGCAATATCCAGTGTATAACGCCTTCTTTATCATGTATTCTAAACTCTACTTTGTTATACATGTTGGGTTTAGTGGATGAATGTTCATTAAAATGCTCATTCCATATTTCCACATCCTGGCTATGGATTAATTTTTCCATTAGAGTCGCATCATTATAAAAATCCTGAGGTGTATAACCACAAACTCTTTGGCAAGCGGGTGATACAAAAGTAAATTGACTTTCTGGATTTAGCCAGTATTCCCAGGCCAAAGAGTAATCTGCTAATATTCTATAATGTTCTTCCGCTTTACGGCGTTTGACCATCTCATGTTCTAATTCATCCCGTGAAACAGTTAATCTGGACAATTCATGTCGTGTATCATTAATCGTATCAGAAATTATTTGTAATTCTTCAATATGCTCTTCATTTAAAGGTTCTGTAAAATCACCTCTACCGATAGCGGAGATATCCTGTACCAGTCTATTTATAGGTGCTTGTATTAATCGTCTGAATAAAAACACTAAAAAGATTGTGGTTAGCAAATAGATAGAGAAAAGACCAAAAAGCAACGTCATTGTCTGATGCTGACGTTTCTGCGCTTGTCTAATGGCTTTTTCTGAAACATTAGCTGACAGCAGACTAATGGACTGTAACCTTGATTGAATATTAAGAATGTGTTGAGCTTTTGCCTGCTCAGAGAGAGCAACTATTGAAACTCTCTTTATCATCATAGGCAGTTTGTTAAGTGTATATCTTATTTCACCAATATATTTATGTTTAAATTTGAGGTACTGAAACTGATCCAGCAGAAGAGACATATGTTCAAATTTTTCATTCCATCTGGATAACCGTTGTTGTGAGGGAAAGAGTAAGACCTCAGTACTTAATATCATCAGCTCATCAGTGTGTTTATCCCAGTTGATTGCAAGCTCTCTGAACTGATTCAACTCTTGTTTAAGCTGTATTGAAAAATTTACCCAGATTAAGCCAATTAAGGCTAATATCAAGTAAATCATCAAGGCTATTCTGCTTAAATTTCTTATACTCAGCTTCATTGGATTATCATTATCGCCTCAGGTTTGACTGTTTTAAGAGACTGACTATAAATCCGCTGGCTAAAATCGGGTATTGCTTGTTCATTAATCAATTTATCACCCACCAACCAGTGACCTAATAATTCTAATCGAAGCAAGAGCGTGTGTTCTAAATTGACTGACAGGTCGTAGGAGTGCCAGAGGGCACGAACTCTTGCTGAGTCACCCCGTATAGCACGCACTACTATGTCAATGGCCTGTTCAGGTTGCTTTTTTGCATACTTTTCGGCTTTAATCAAAGCACGTAACAGGGCATCGCTGACAGCACTGTGTTTTTCAAGAAATTCTTTTTTACTAATGAGCAATTCTGTCTGAATATACAAGCCGGGGGCAGCAAAGACAGTGACCTTGTCTTTTCCTATACGTGCCGCAGCTTGTGAGATATAAGGTTCTCTCATGGAAAAGGCATCTATCTCTCTGGTATGTAACTTTTCGGGCAACAGCTCTGCCTTAAAAAATTTAAAATGAATATCATTATGTGAAATTTTATTATTGATAAGAATCGAATGAAGAAAATAATGTACAGCAGATTGCTTTTGAGTCGCCACTTTTTTCCTGGCTAAATCGTTCAAGCTCTGAATACCGGAATCATTTCGAGCAATGACTCGGTTAAGATTATCTGCGGTATAAATTGATGCGAGTATCATCAAATTATTATGGCTAAAACTTTTCCAGACAAAAGGAACGTCTGAACATGCAATGTAATCTGATTTGTCAGTGAGCAGCCCCTCTACCAGTGCACGCTTACCACTGGGATAAAAGCTTATTTTGGCATTCAGGCCTTCTTCTTTAAAAAAGCCTTTCTCCTTAGCTATGTGGAACAACGCACTGGATGGTTGTTTTGCCAGCCCTATCCTGACATCTGTCAGGTGATTATTATTTTTTTGATCTGAGCAAGCTGATAGTAAACTGATTAACATGAAGTATAAACTTGCCTTCAGCAATGACTTAAAGCGTGTAAAAAAATAGTCTTTAAACAACATTCTTTCAATCTCCTGGCAGGAAAATAGAACCTCAGTTATCGTTATCTTTTTGGAGCATCATTTAGATGCTTTTGGGCAATAGAAACAAAATCATCAAAATTGGATAGAAATGCATCAGTGACATCCGGATCAAACTGACAACCACGCTCATTAGCAATGATGTCACGTGCCTGGCTAAATGAAATTGCTGGCTTGTATACTCTTTTTGATATCAGGGCATCAAAGACATCGGAAAGTGCCATTAATCGGGCAGAAATGGGGATTTCATCGCCACAAAGGCCATCTGGATAGCCATTGCCATCCCATCGCTCATGATGCCAATGGGCAATTTCCTTGGCCAATGCGAGAAATTCTACGGGTTGTTCAACATCTTTTTCTGCTTGCTCAATCGCTTGAAAACCAAGCAGGGCATGTGTTTTCATAATAGCCTATTCATCATTATTCAATTTTCCTGGTTTTAGCCAAATGTGCTAAGACTCGTATACTTACATTTTGAATTGTATGATTTTCTTTCAGTCGTGACAGCACAGTATAGCCATCCATACCAGGCATAATAACATCAAGCAATATCAGTTCCGGGTATGGTTCTGATGCAGCTGCCTTCAATGCATTCACACCTGAATTGGCCGCACGTACCTGATAGGTTGGGTAAAGTATTTTACTCATTGATGCCAGAACTGCAGGTTCATCAAACTCATGGTAAGAAATTACTAATAGGGAAATCAGGTAT
Organism: gamma proteobacterium symbiont of Bathyaustriella thionipta; assembly: GCA_025656775.1. Taxonomy (GTDB): domain Bacteria; phylum Pseudomonadota; class Gammaproteobacteria; order GRL18; family GRL18; genus GRL18. Next base: position 2,722 of record JAHXHI010000054.1, on the reverse strand, counting down.
CTATTCAGGTTCAGTCGATACAGCGTTTGCACACCATGAACGATTAGATGGAGGCGGTTATCCCAGAGGTGTTGGTGCAGATAAAATCCCTTATTTTGCCAAAATTATTGCGATAGCGGATACTTATGATGCCATTACCAGCCATCGTTGTTACAAGGATGGAACACCATCAATTAAAGCGTTTGAAGTTTTATTTAAAAATTGTGACACGGCTTATGACAAAGAGCTGGTAGAAATATTTATTAAAATGATGGGCGTTTATGCGCCTGGCTGTATTGTAGAAATGACCAATAGTGAAATAGGCATTGTTATTTCAACTAATAAAGATAAACGTTTAAAACCAAAAGTCTTATTGTTGAGATCAAGAGATAATCCACATATTAAGCAGCGATTGATTGATATGTCTGCCGATACAACTGACTCCAGAAATAATGTCTACGTGGTAAAAGAAGCCTATATCGATGGGACTTTTGATATTCATTTAAGTGATTATCTAAAGAAAGGTTTAAAAATTGATTTCGATTCTTAGGGGGATCACACTCTGAGATAAACTGCTATTAGATTCTGCACTCGCCAGAGCCAGGCCAGGAAAAGCTGAAAATAAAACTAAAATAATAAAGAGCCGACTTTAATCGAGTGATTTAAATAGAGCAAAGCTGAGCTGATTTTTATTGTTAATGGAACTTTGCGCAAATTCTGCTACTCTATTATGAATGATATGAATTACAAAAACTCATAAGGAATATCAATGTGGACATAGACAGTGCAGCCAAAGAATATCATGAAAAAACCATATCAGAAGCAATTATTGAACCATCGCCAAGTGGGAATGGTTGGCGTATTCTATTTCACAAAACTGATGGTGCTATAGTTGCTTTGACAGATAATAGTGGTACGGAAAAACTTTATCATACATTAGACCATGCCACCGATAAACTTCAATCTGAGGGTATTAAAACGATTAGAGTAGAAGAGCATTTTTAAGCTAAGGCTAAGGCTTCTGTCCTTAAATCCTTAGTTTAGTTGCGGTAACCATCCACTGATTCCATGTCAAATTCAGTTTGATTTGCCTCTATACCCATCTCTTTCATTTTAGATTCGAGTTCTTGCATTTGACTTCTCAACTCAATCAACTCGTGACTATTGTTGTCCAATCTATACATCTGCTCTGTACCAAGTTGATAAAAACGAAGGATTTTGATGGCTTCGATGTCTCCTTGATCAGCGGCTTCCTGAAGGCGGCTCATGGCATTATAAATAGTCATTATGTGGCGTTTCAATCGCCATGCGTACATGGCTTCTTTCATCCAGTTGGCATCTTTAAAGAAAGCATTGACTATCCAGAATGTGATCACTAAACCAGCAAATGCACCCAGGAAATTGAGAACGATATGGTTATCTGAATATTCACCAAAGTAAACGACCGTATATCTGGCGGTAATAAAGCCAATGACAATAAATATTCCCATAATGATCATGGTTGATTTACGGGTCTGCTTTCGATAGTGAACCGGGTCAATCTCTTCAATCTTAAACATGTTGTTTCCAAGCCTGGTAAAATGAGATAGCGATTTTACTGGTATTTTATCTGGCTGTCATCTCTTTGGGGTTCGGAGGATGCAATATAAGGTTTCAATAAATTAATAAGTAAATTAATTTTTATAATCACTAAGCATGGGCACAATTTCCAGTTTCATCCCAAAGCACTAAGTGGGCGATTTTTATGAACTCACGTTCGAAGTGAGAAAGCGGCTATTCCAGAACTGAAAAAAATAGGACTTAAAATTGGTTATTATTGAAACTATTTATATGTCTTTTATTTCGTGCCGTATTAAAAGTTTTTCCTCATACATTCGCTCTTTAATGTGCATGGCCGTATGGAAAATGGTGACTACAATTAACTTGTCATCTTGAAACTCAAAGAAAATATAATGCTGTTTGGCAAGGTAATAGGAAAACCGAGTGCTGAACTCTGGATTTTTTTGACAAGGCAGATCACCGGATGCAACTAGATTTATAATTTTATCCAGATTAGCCAAATACTCACGAGCTGATTTCTTACCCCACTTTTTAACTGACCATCGAGCAATTTCAATAATTTTCCGTTCTGCTATTGGCGTTTTGTATACTGGAAGAGGAAACTTAATCTCACTCATTTTCCTGCTCACTGAAAATATGTTCTGTCATTTCTTTTATATTTAAAGGGGAGATTTTACCTTGATCAATTTCTGCTGATGCCTGAGTTAATTCTTTATGCATTTCATGTAAATAAAGACGGTGCTCTAAATTTTTTTCACGATGCATTCTGACTGCATCACGCATAAATTCACTGATAGAACCATAAAGACCGCCAGCAACCTGATTTCTGGCATACTCTTCAAGCTCTGGTGTTAATGAAATATTAGTACTCATCATGCTTACTCCAAACTGTGTTATGTCTTTTATTATGTAAGCTTGACATTCACATGTCAATATTTGACATAAAGTGGGTAAGTTTTTAAAAAACTAAAGAGGTGTGGTGAATTTTAAGCCATTATGTCTTTACTGCTTGAAATCCAATTTCTAACATCTATTTTTCCGGTAACAACTGCTGAAATATAATATTTTTAACCGTGAATATCAGCAGCCGTCCCTTATAGTGGACCCCGAAAACTGGACAATAGGTTAAGATATAAGAGCTAACCTAATGGGGAACCTAAAAATGAGTAGAAAGAGAAAATCA
>JAHXHI010000369.1:5830-16115 GCA_025656775.1 gamma proteobacterium symbiont of Bathyaustriella thionipta | reverse complement strand
GGATGTTTAATGTGGATGGTGCCCGAAGTAAGTTGAATCGGGCATATGAAAAGTTAATCGGTCAAAATTAATGTGTTTAGGTACTAGTATAGACTAAAAAGATAATATGTCATATATTTTACTGACATCATTAAATATCTTACACCAATATCAATCATTATTTTCTTTTTGATACGATGATGAAGAATATCAATTAAAGAAGGCTGTCACTGGCCGTTTTAAACATCGTTAAAAGTAAGGCAAACTCTATGCATAAAGAGCTTCTCAATCTGCAATTACAACAGCTCCAACATAAACTGGAACAGTGTACGAAATGTCCTACAATGTTTGGCCCACCGGTTCATGGTTTACCTGTTACTTCAAAAGTAATGCTTATTGGACAAGCACCCGGCTTTAAAGAAATAGAGTTACTCAAACCGGAGCTCATTATCCTGGTTGGCAAATTAGCAATCAGTCAATTTATGACGATAAAAAAACTCGATGAAGTCATTGGCAAAACACACCCGCTATCCTTCAATGGCCATTCTTTTGATGTTATTCCTTTACCTCATCCTTCAGGGGCTTCCACTTGGCCCTTGAAAGAACCGGGAACAACCCTTTTACAACAGGCCATGAAAAAAATAAAACAACATCCTTCCTGGAAGCATCTTAACTGTAGAATAGATTAACCACTAAAAAATTTATTCCATTTGCTGGGTAAGAGAATGGTGCGCCGATTGAGTAAATATTTTATTGACGACAATGTTCCCCAGACCACATATAATAAGCAATGAAAGCAGAACAACCGCCAGCCATACATTGGGATGAAGCTGATATTCCATTTGAAACACTTGATGATACAACATATAAGTCGAGCACTCGGCTAATAATACGGCAATCAAAGCACTGAGTATAGCCACTATAATAAATTCAACCATGAGACAGCGTCTTAATTGTTTAGCACTGGCACCCAGGGTTCGGATAATCGCATTTTCATACATTCTTGAAGCCATTGTTGATGATAATGAAGCACTCAAAATCAACCCGCCTGCGATGACAATAAAGATAAAAATAACTTCAATAGCCGCTGAAACTTTATTAATGATAAATTGTACTTCTTTAAGCACTTCATCTACTTCAATAATCGTAATACCAGGAAATTGTGTCATTAATTGATTTAATTGACTCTTATTATTCTCAGCCAGATAAAAACTGGCTATCCAGGTCATCGGGTATTGTTCAAGACTGCCAGGTGGAAAAATAATATAAAAATTCGGCTGAAATGAGTCCCATTTAACTTGTCTGGTTTGTACCACAACACCGTCAACAGATTGTGAATCTACTTTAAATCTCAGACTATCCCCCAATTTTATATTAAGTGCTTCAGCTAATTTCTTTTCAATAGACAGCGGTATGTGTTCTGATAAGTGACTGACCTGCTTATTATCTATTTTAAAGATATCACTGACACTTAAATTAAGTTCCCGATGTAATGCATTATGTGCCTGAGCCTCTTTGGCTACAGCCTGATTGATCGTTTGCTGATTGATATGACTTAAGCGCCCTCTGATCATCGGATATAAACCCTGAGTTTCAATTTCATATTTTTTAAAATATGCTTCAAATTGTGCGCGTTCATAAGTCTGCACATTTATCACAAAATGATTGGGGGTTCCTTCAGGAAATTGACTCTGCCAATTATCAAGCAATTCAGTCCGTAAAAGAAAGATAAGAATGATCAGTGAAAAAATCAGACTAAAGCTGGTTATCTGCAATAAAACTGGCTGTTGATGTCGCTCAAGATTTAATAACGACAAGCGATTTATAAGTTGAAAACGTCTTCCATATTTAATAATCTGCAGCAATAAAATCTTTGCAAAAAAATAAAAAAAAGTCGCACTGAACAGTAAAACCATATAAAAAATAAGTGTCAGCTGAGCATTACCACTATACCAGACAGAGATTAATAACAAGCCCATAATACTTATAAAATAAAACCGTTTATTATTAACTGCTTCAGAGATACTTTTATGTGACAGCAGCTCATTTCTGATAAGCCCCATGGGTGATAATTTTTTAATTCTTGCAAGATTTGCCATTGAAATAGTCAGTAGCAAAAAGACCCCACTGGTCAAACTAACCCAGACAGGCAACATATAAAAACGACTTTCACTCTTTGTCAGAACATCACCCAGTACAGATATTAAGGCTAAATAGACCATATAACCCAGAATAACACCTGCAAAACTTCCCGTTAAACCCAGGGCGAGTAATTTGACTGTTTCAATTAAGATAATACGTTTTCACTAAAGCCGAGACATAGCATGATGGCATTATTTTTATATTGTTTTTGACCATACCGATGGCTATTAATAGCAATCGCAATCGCCGCTAACAAGAGTGTTAATATACCCGCCAGTGAGAGATAATGAGCGGCTTTTTTTAAACTGGCATTGACTGCTTTAATGTCTTCCACACCCGTGCGAAGGGACTGCCCAGCATGTAGCTTTGGCTTTAGCCATAGTTGATAGTCTGTCAGAGCTTGCTCGTCATCCACCGCAATACTGGAAAAGAAATAAATATAGTCCACCCGACTACCCGGCTGTATGGTCGCTGTACTGCTCAGATCGGCTAAGTTAATCATAGCCTCTGGTGCAATGGTAAACAATGAGTTTGACTGTCCTGGCACACGCTCCAGCAAAGCACTCGCCTTAAATTGTGCTTCACCCAACTCAACAAATGGCACCTTTACTTTTTTTGCATGAATAGTGTTTGATGGACTCGCCTGCAGTTGTTCCGTACTTGGCGGATGCATTTTAGAGGACAGATTAAAAAACAGTGCCAAACGTTTATCCAGCCAGATTTCACCTCTGGGCGGTGCTTTAGTTTTATGTACTAAAGCTTGTTTTTTTACCAGTAACTCTCCCTGCAGTGGAAAATTATCAGACACCGCTTTAATTTGTGCCAGCTTGAATTCATCATTAGCCACCAGCATACTGGGGAAAACCAGCATTTTTGCCTGTTTAAGCTGCAATTGCTGTGCTTTTTGCAACCAGTGTTTGGGGATTTCTCGGGAGGATTTTAAAACCAGCTGTGCGCCATTGAGTTGATTGGCATGATGATTCATTGAGTTATCGATGCGCTGAATTAAAAAACCAATACTGCTTAAACTGCCTGTTGCGATAACCAGAGATAAAATTAATAAACTCAGCTCACCGTTGAAGAGCTCACGTTTGAAAAATTTTATAGCCAGTGCAAAAATCTGCCACATGAATCAGCCTTCTACTCTATTAGCTGGCACAGCATAAGATACTTCAGTTAAAAAACCTTGATTCAATTGAAAATGCCGCTGACAGGCTTGTGCTAATAGGTGATCATGGGGTACCAGCACCAATGTTGTACCCTGTTCCTGATTGAGTTCAAATAAAAGCTGAATAATATTTTCGCCACTTAATTGATCCAGATTACCCGTCGGTTCATCGGCAAATAATATTTCCGGATGACCTGCAAATGCTCTGGCAATAGCCACTCGCTGCTGTTCACCTCCAGATAACTGCACAGGTTTATGTTCACAACGCTGTGATAGACCTACCCTTGCCAATAAGTCTAAAGCCTGCTCCTTTGCATTCTTTACCCCTTTTAATTCAAGTGGCAGCATGACATTATCCAGCGCATTTAAAGCAGGGATCAAATGAAAAGACTGAAACACAAAGCCAATTTTATTTTGTCTAAGACGCGCCCTGCATTCTTCATCAAGCTCTGATAAAGACTGATCAGCAATTTCAACCCATCCTGAACTAGGTGTGTCCAGACCGGCTAATAGAGACAATAATGTTGATTTTCCTGAACCCGATGCGCCGGTAATTGCCATCGACTCTCCCGCTTTTAGATGGAAGTTAATCTCCTGTAAAATATCCAGACGGGCATTGGGTGTGATAATGTGTTTCGCCAGATGCTGAGCTGTTAACAATAGAAACCTCTTACTCATACACAGTTTATATTTTAAAAACTCCAACAATACATCGAATAAATATGATTAGCAAATACTGATAATTACCTCGAAAGCATTCATAGCAATACGCCATGATCCAGCTTTTAACAAACAGAACTATTTGTAATAATTCTGTAACATTAAATGTTTAGAATTCGATGATTACAACGAGTAATAACTAAAACACATTAGCTTAACTCAACAGATTTTCCACAAAGAACCAACAGGCTCACTATATCTGACTCTGCATGCTAAACACATCCAGGTGAAACATAAAAAATAGTTAACCTCAAACAAACACAACTATTTTTAATGTCTAAAGTGGAGTAACGACATTTAAAAAGCTTCAGGGAAATATTGAGTATTGCATCATTAGCATATTATGCTAAATTAGAATCACTCATTGTGAGCAAATTTAAATTAATATACCTTTGGGTTTTAAATTAACAAATATGAGTAAAAAAAATATTTTAATCATAGAAGATGAAAAACCAATCAGAGAAATGGTTCGATTTTCATTTTTTAATAGTGATTTTATTCTTGATGAAGCAGAAGATGTCAACCAGGCTCGCGAAAAAATATTAGCCCACCCCCCTGACCTGATTCTTCTTGACTGGATGCTACCGGGTATGAATGGTGTTGATTTTGCCAAAGAATTACGCTCAAAAAACACACTGGGCATCGATAGTGAAGCAGTCAAAATTCCCATTATAATGCTCACCGCAAAATCAGAAGAGAAAGATAAAATTAAGGGACTCAATGCGGGAATGGATGACTATGTGGTTAAGCCTTTCTCTACCAAAGAACTCATTGCGCGTATTCATGCCGTACTTAGACGATCCTCAGACGCTCAATTGGATACTGTCAAGATTGGTCATTTAGAGCTCAACGAAGAAAGTCAACGGGTCACCTGTTCAGGAAAACAAGTCTCTCTTGGACCACTGGAATTTAAATTATTATCTTACTTTATGCATCATCCGGAACGTGTTTATTCTCGTTCACAAATATTAGATCGAGTTTGGGGAGGGGATGTTTATGTTGAAGAACGCACGGTTGATGTACATATCCGACGCTTAAGAAAAGTGCTGGCTGAACATAAACAGGCAAATCTTGTACAGACAATCAGAGGCAGCGGCTATCGGTTTTCTGCCAAAGAATAATGTGCATCTAAGCTGACTCAAAATAGTTAACAGAGTGCTTATTTTACATTTAAAAATGATATGAATTCAAATAAACTTATTTTAGTTGTAGCCGTAGAACTCCTGATTATTTTACTATTACTGTCCCTGGTTACTTATTTTGGATCAGTAACTGGTAATGGCTGGCATGCTTTTTCTTTAGGTTTATTATTGTATCTCATTTGGCACTTCTTTCAGCTCTCTCAATTGATACAGTGGTTAAGATCAAAAAAGTTTACTCATCTTGCTTTAAATTTTGGTATGTGGCGCGAAATTTTTAAGCAACTTACCCTGCTGCAGCAAACCAGTCGTACCAAACAAAAAAAGTTAATTAAGTTTTTAGATAATTATCGAGCATTTTTTAATGTAATACCGGATTCTGTGGTGATCTTGAATCATGACAATGAAATTGAATGGTTTAATAAAAATGCTCAACTTTTCTTAGGTTTAAAAAAGAAAAAATCCATAGGAAAAAATATTTTAAAAGTACTAAAAGACCCGACGTTAGAAAACTTACTCTCAAAGAAAGCTAAAGAAGAAAATATTGAATTACATTCTCCTGTCGATAAAAATAAGATTTTTTCCATTAGAGTCATTCCCTATATTAAGAATTCCAGATTATTACTGGCAAGAGATATCAGCCGTATTTACTGGATTGATAAAACAAGAAAAGATTTTATTGCTAATGTCTCTCATGAATTACGTACACCACTTACGGTCATTAGCGGTTATCTTGAAACCTTTGAAACACGATTTGCACAGGATGAAACATTTTTACATCCCATACAAACGATGCAGCAGCAATCTCATCGGATGGAAAATTTGATTCAGGATCTCCTGATTCTCTCAAAGCTTGAGGCCAACACCAGCAAAAAAATTGGTAGCGAATTATTACCAGTACCAATAATCATCAAAACAATTATTAATGACACTCGAGTGATCAACCTGGAAAAACAGCATCAGATTAATATGGATCTCGATGAGCATTTGATGATAGCGGGCAATGAAATTGAATTACAGAGTGTCTTTACCAATCTGATCAGTAATGCAATTCATTACACCCCTGCAAAAGGCATCATAAACATTCTTTGGTATCAAAAAAACAATAAGGCTTATTTTTCTGTTAAGGATAATGGTGAAGGTATTGAATCACAACATCTGCAACGCCTGACAGAACGCTTTTATCGTATAGATAAAGGTCGTTCACGAAGCGAAGGGGGTACCGGTTTGGGCTTGTCTATTGTTAAACATATTATTAACCACCACCAGGCAACATTGGAAATAGAAAGTAAAGTAGGTAAAGGCAGTCAATTTACCTGCATTTTTACACTGCCAAAATAATACCACCGCTATCCTATCGCTGTCACATTTCTCCTAATAACAGGATTTAAAAATCATATCGATAGCCGGCATAAAGAAAATAAGTTTTAGTTTCATCAATATCGCCATCTAAAAGTTCCAGCTCTATGATTTCAGCACCCGCTTCAAATTCAAATGTGGTCTTCTTATTCCAGATATAACTCATCTGAAAAAGAGGGGCGACCAGCCACTGAGTGGTTCCATTGGTATTTTCCCGGTAATCCACTCTGATACGGGGATTGACTCTCCAGTGCCTTTTAATCGGATAACGTGTATTCAATAATAATGAAATGGTGTCAGAGTTATCCGTTTCTGAATAACGGGCACCCGCAACAAGCAGATCGCCTTCTTTAAGCAGGCTATTTCCCAGCAATTGCATATTCAAAAAATAATCAGGGCCGGTCGCATCAGTCGCTGGCACACCCCCAGAAGCATCTGTTGAAGATAAAGAAGAGACCGTAAATCCCCCTTGACCTGCCAGGTTGGATTCAGAGTATGTGAAATACCAAAGTTCCCTGTAGTACTGGTTGCAGCTCTATCCTGAGCCATTTGCTTTATCTCATCCCACGTAAAATTATCTTTTAATAATTTAATCTTTGTCACTGTTTGCCCCTGCAGAGCATTACTCAGACTTAATAAGGGACTTTTTCTATGATCTGCAATAAAGTTAATCGTCGTCTTTGGGCTAATAGGCCAGCTTCCCAGCATGTAAAGAATATTCAGGTCATTAAAATAAATATCATAATCAAGTAAACCAAAAATTGATTTACCATCTTTGAAGTAACGCACTTCCCCACCAATACTACGTCGATCAGTGTGGCCATCAAGTCTTTGTTCTATACCAAAAAGATTAAAATTCCAGTAATCGTAAACAGGACCAATATCAAGACTGACACCAATAAATTTCTTATCTTCATTTAGAGAATCAGCGGTTGATTCAACTGGAAAGCCTGCAACAATATTGGCCCTATAAATAGCACCGATTTTTTTGCCATAATAGACACCATCAAAACGTCCCAACACCCCGCCTGAACTACGTGTCTGACGACCTATCCTGAACAGATGTTCCTGATCACGTGTTGCATAATCAAAATAAGCTGATGATGCACGGAACTCACTTTCAGCAGAATCAAGCACATCATGATCATAACCACCGGTCAGACGAATCTGGATATCATCTTCATCGGTTCTTCGCCGCGCATTAACATCCAGTGAATTAGTCAGTAATGATTGTGTCACCTCAGACGATTCATCATTAAAACTTGATGTGTTTCTGCGATAGTATTGACCAAAACTACCATATACATCCCAGTTCGAAGCATCATCAACACTCTTTCCCTTCTTCCCCAGGCGGTCACGCGGCTGCATTGACAAAGTCACAAGACCTGCAAGACGCTGTTTCACACGAGCGGCATTGGCACCATCGGGATAGAGCTTGAGATATTGCTCATAAGTGGATTTAGCCTGAGCTAACTGGTTCTTTCTCTCTCTGGCGAGTCCTAAAAACTCCAGTGCATTTCTTTGATACGGCTGAACGGGATAAGCAACCACACGATTATAAATAATCGTCGCTCGTCCCAGCTCTTTGCTTGCCATTGATTTTTTAGCCTTTTCCATCAAATCTTCAAGCCGCTGCACGGTCACTTCAGGCAATTTATAACCCGCTAACGGCTTGACTTTCACCTGAGACATATCAGCCAGCTTGTTACCTTTAAGCACCATATCACGCTCATAGGCTGTCATTTCACTCACCCAGGATTCAGGGTAGCTACCTTTAAGTTTACTGGCATGCTGTCGGGCTTTTTTTAAAGAAGTAAAGAAACCCAGTCTCACTCTGTACCAATTTTTATTATTAATAAGCGCCTTCGCCATATAAACATGTTTTCCCTTATCAAAAGGAAAATTTTCATGCTCAGACAATATTTTACGCTTTCTCGAAGACACCAGATTAATGGCAAAAATCCCCTGGTCTACTTCGGGTAATGCAGTGGCTTCTCGTTTCTGTTTCTGTTTCTGTTCCTGTTTTTTAATTTCAGCCTCTACTTTAGCAGGTGCAGGTATCGTAATAATCACACTTTTATCTTGATTAGCACTGGTCACAGATAAAAACTTGACATTTTTGGTAAATCTCACCAAAAGAGACCTGCTTCCACCCAAGACTTCAGTATCGACGACTTCAAGAGGAATATTTGCATCGCCCGTCCAGCGCAGCGTATTCTGCCCATTAGTATCGGTTAATCTCGTTCTAAGATTTGATGGTATTAATTGTATTCTTAATAAATCACCCTCGGTGGTTGAGCCTTTGTTCAGTATACGAAACGCATCTTCTAACTGGATTTCAATCTCAATACGATCACCTTTAATATAAGCATCCCATCGTTTAAGAAATGATTCACTGTCTGTTGCTGAAAAAGCATGACCACTCAATAAGATGAAAGCGCATAAAAAACTGAAACTAATTCTCTTTATCATCTGACTACCAATCACCACCTGAGACGCTATGTTCTCTGTTACGTGTTTTTTTAATCTTGGTCATACTGCTATCCTCATACATGTGACAGGAACCTGAACAATCTCTTAACTCAGAAACTGTATAATTAATGGTTACTGGTTCTTCAGTTTTCTTGTGTGGGCCTGATTTAAAATCATTGGCATGGCAACCCGCACAATCCGGCTTATAGCCAGAATATCTCCAGGGCACAGTCTGTGCGTTTCCGGTGTGGCAAGAAGTACATGCCAGGTTCCCTCTATGATTACCCGGGTAATTTCCACTTGAGTGCGTAAAATTAACCGATGACCACAATGATGTGTTGTGGCAACTGTCACATTGAACCGTAGTGACAAAATGATTAGAGGGTTTCCCTGTTGCACTCGAACCGTTATGACAACTTGAGCAGTTACCAGATACACTGCTGTGATCAAAACGTGCCGGCAACCAGCCAACCGTTGAATGACAGGAATCACAGTCATTACCCGAGGCAATATGAGCCGCATTCTTCCCCGGTGCCGTGGAACCATTATGACAACTCGAACAGGTGCCCTGTACTTCCAGGTGATCAACCCGTCTGGTCGGTGTCCAGCTAATATTACGATGACAGGCATCACACTGATTGGTCGTGGCGATATGCTGAGCGTTTTTACCAGTGGCTGAGGTACCGTTATGACAGCTGGAACAATTGCCGCTGACCGCTGAATGATCAAAATTGGCCGGTGTCCAGCCAGTGCTCACATGACAGGAGTCACAGTCATTACCCGAGGCAATATGAGTGGCATTCTTCCCCGGTGCCGTGGAACCATTATGACAACTCGAACAGGTGCCCTGTACTTCCAGGTGATCAACCCGTGTGGCCGGTGTCCAGCTGTTATTACGATGACAGGCATCACACTGATTGGTCGCGGCGATATGCTTGGCGTTTTTACCGGTGGCAGAGGTACCATTGTGACAGCTGGAACAATTGCCACTGACCGCTGAATGATCAAAATTGGCCGGCGTCCAGCCAGTGGTCACATGACAGGAGTCACAGTCATTACCTGCGGCAATATGAGGGCATTCTTACCCGGTGCCGTGGAACCATTATGACAACTCGAACAGGTGCCCTGTACTTCCAGGTGATCAACCCGTGTGGCCGGTGTCCAGCCAGTGGTCACATGACAGGAGTCACAGTCATTACCCGAGGCAATATGAGTGGCATTCTTACCCGGTGCCGTGGAACCATTATGACAACTCGAACAGGTGCCCTGTACTTCCAGGTGATCAACCCGTGTGGCCGGTGTCCAG
>JAHXHI010000369.1:5618-5730 GCA_025656775.1 gamma proteobacterium symbiont of Bathyaustriella thionipta | reverse complement strand
CTGTTATTACGATGACAGGCATCACACTGATTGGTCGCGGCGATATGCTTGGCGTTTTTACCGGTGGCTGAGGTGCCGTTATGACAGCTGGAACAATTGCCGCTGACCGCTG
>JAHXHI010000369.1:0-5518 GCA_025656775.1 gamma proteobacterium symbiont of Bathyaustriella thionipta | reverse complement strand
AGGCTTCACACTGGTTGGTCGTGGATAAATGCTGAGCATTTTTACCGGTGGCTGAGGTGCCGTTATGACAGCTGGAACAATTGCCGCTGACAGATGAGTGATCAAAATTTGCCGGTGTCCAGCCACTGGTGACATGACAGGATTCACAATCATTACCCGCAGCAATATGAGTGGCATTCTTCCCCGGTTCCTTTGAGCCATTATGACAACTCGAACAGGTGCCCTGTACTTCCAGATGATCAACCCGTGTAGCCGGTGTCCAGTTATTATTGCGATGACAGGCTTCACACTGGTTGGTCGTGGATAAATGCTGAGCATTTTTACCGGTGGCTGAGGTGCCGTTGTGACAGCTGGAACAATTGCCGCTGACAGATGAATGATCAAAATTTGCCGGTGTCCAGCCACTGGTGACATGGCAGGATTCACAATCATTGCCCGCGGCAATATGAGCCCCATTCTTCCCCGGTGCCTTTGAGCCATTATGACAACTCGAACAGCTTCCTTTTACTTCCAGATGATCAACCCGTGTAGCCGGTGTCCAGTTATTATTGCGATGACAGGCTTCACACTGATTGGTCGTGGATAAATGCTTGGCATTTTTACCGGTGGCTGACGTGCCGTTATGACAGCTGGAACAATTGCCGCTGACAGATGAATGATCAAAATTAGACGGAGTCCAGCCAGTTGTGGCATGGCAGGATTCACAATCATTACCTGAGGCAATATGAGCCCCATTCTTCCCCGGTGCCTTTGAGCCATTATGACAACTCGAACAGGTGCCCTGTACTTCCAGATGATCAACACGCGTGGCCGGTGTCCAGCTGTTATTTCGATGACAGGCCTCACACTGGTTACTGGTGGATAGATGAGATCTGTTTTTTTTCTTAGCTGTCGAACCATTATGACAGCTGGAACAGTTTGAACTTATATTAGAATGATCAAACTTTGCTCCACTCCAGCTAATTGTCGTATGACAGGATTCACAAACCTGACTAGACTGAACATGGCGTGCAGGCTTTCCCTTTGCACGACTACCATTATGGCAACTCTGGCAATTATCAGAGATACCATCATGAGCAAAGCGAGCACTATTCCAGTTGTTAGTCGAATGGCATGTCTCACAGGATTCTGAGGTTACCGGATGAGAATTTGTTTTTCCCGTAGCCAGGCTACCGTTATGACAGCTCTTACAATCGCCAAAGACCATAGAATGATCCACTTTCTTTAAATCAGGCCATGAACGCATCGTATGACAACTTTCACAACTCTGTCCTGAGTTAATATGACCTGACTGTTTACCAATGGCAATAGAACCATTATGACAATTTGCACAACTGGTAGGCGTACCTTCAAAAACACCACGAATATGACAACTACTGCAGGTAATATCACGATGCTTACCAATTAACTGAAAGCCAGTATGATCATGATCAAAATCAGTTTCCCTAAAAGGCTCCGCAGCTACGGGGACTGAAACTGAAGATAAAATAATAACCACCAATAAGAGTAAATGGGTAAGCCTCAATTTCGTCAAAATTTGATTATTCATAAATTACTCCTGATACTGCTTTATTATTTTATATTGATATCTGAAAAAGAACTGGGCTGATGACAACGCTCACAGGCATTACCATAACTTCCTCGATGTAAATCATCTGTTAAGTGGCAGCCTTGACATTTATGCGATAATTTAATCTTTGATAAAGAGGTAACAGCGGTGTTATGGCAAGCAGAACAGGCAGCCTCAGTATGCTGCCCCTTTAACTCGTATTCTGTTTGTTTATCATGATCAAATGACCAGCGTTCCCAGCCATTCGGGTTATGACATGCCGTGCAGTCTTCCCCCATCGTTAATTCATGCAGGTCATCGTGCTGATGGCAACTTAAACAACCCGTGTCCGTACCTGCATATGTCAGATCAACATGGCAAGTATCGCATGAAGTCACCGCATGCAGACCTACCAGAGGAAAACGTGTCAGATCATGATCAAAATTCAGCTTTTGATTCCAGGCTTGTGTATTATGACAACTTCCACACTGATCGCCCTGCTGTCCATGATGGAAATCATCTTCCTGATGACAGTTTTTACAGGTGCGAAGTTCAGATTCTTTGTTATTACGCTTTTTCTCTGTATGACAGGCGTGACAGCCAATTTCTTTATGTCTGCCTGATAATTTAAAATCTGATTTTGAATGGTCAAAGTCTTCTTTATGCCAACTCTTCTCATTGTGACAATCCTGACACTTATTACCCTGACTGCCCTGATGAATATCATCTGACAAGTGACAGCCTGAACACACTTTCAGCGGTTTTTTATCACGAGTTTTATCCGTATGGCATGCATGGCATTTGGTTGTTTTATGTTTACCTTTGAGAACAAATTTTGTATCGCTGGCATGGTCACGAACGACCTCATCCCAACCCTTTTCATTATGACAGGATTCACACTCATTCCCATAAATACCACCATGAACATCTTGTAACTGATGACAGGAATGGCAGATTTTTGGTGTTTCTTTATAGTGCTGATCAGGGTGACAGGCACTACAGCTTACATCCTGATGTTTGTCTTTAAGTACAAACTCTGTTTTATCATGATCAAATTCTGATTTTTTCCAGCCATCCGTTTTATGACAATCCTGACATTTTTCACCCAGTGTTTTTTGGTGGATATCATCATTTTCATGACATGCGACACAGCCTTTTTGTGCTTCACGGTATTTTTTATCTTTTAAATGACAGCTATCACAGCTTGCTTTCTGATGTTTTCCTGTTAGCTCAAAATCAGTTTTACGGTGATCAAATGCCGGCTTTATTAAACCAACAATATCAGCATCACGCCCTTTATGGTCACTATGGCAATTTCGACATTCTAAATTTCTTGACTGCTGTAATCGGCCATGAAAACCTTTTTGTAAGTCAATATCCTTATCAACATCCTCATGACAATCACGACAGAGTTTTATCTGACTTTCCTGATCAAAAGACTGATGGCATTTATCACAATCCTGTTCATACTCAGCATGAAGCTGAATTAAATCACCAGGCATGACTAATTTTTCCCAAAGACTGGCCTGTAAACTTGCTGATGACACCAGGCATAGCAATGCCATCAGTATTTTTCTGTATAAGCAATTCATATTCATCAGCCTAATACATATGAACCGCAATCACATGAACGATACCGGTAATGATGAGCATAAAAAACAGAGGCATGTGTAATAAATGCCATAAATGAAAAAGACGACCGAATGCAATATGTCGATAAACGACAGCAGCAGCTGACAGTCGCTGTTGCAGCATATCCAAATCACTCTGTGTTACCTGATCAATGTTCAACTGCATTACCTGTCTGATTTTTATTTTTAAACGATATCGTTTAATTTGATAGCTCATCGCTCTGAACACAGATGCAAAAAATTTTTTATCTGGAGAAGCAATCAGCATTTCATACTCATGCAGTTATTTTTCCAGCGCTGCAACTTCTTTAATATCTGTTACTGATTCGTTCTTAGTACGCCAGTTATTTTGCAGTTCTTTTAAACTAACCTCACGTCCATATAAGCCTTTATGAATACGTGAGTAAAAGTATCTGCCAAGCAAACCACTTGTTGCGACAATGATCATCGACCACAAAGCAATATTGCTGTTGATTGCACCTGTTTTAAAATTACAATGGTAAAGAATGGCGATTGGACCAAAAACACCAAATAACAGGTGCATACGAAACCAATGACGTACAGGACCCCAATTTTTCATTGCACTTAAATTTTTTCGTAATGGATACAATGTCAATGTCAGCATCATAATGCCACCGCTTATACCCAGAAAATAACCAAGACCAAATTCAGGCGTTAAATAATAAAACTCTTTCTTAGACCAGCCAATAACAAGCAATGTAATTGCGATAAGAGTAACAAACTTAGAGGTAAGCCTTATCACGGACTCACGATAAGTCCAGCCAATTTTCATACTCTGTGACATTAAAAACCTCCCAGAAAACCAGAACTGCCTGATTTTGAAATATTACTGGCAATTTCATGAAAACCAGCACGCATGGCCAGTTCCTCAGCAGTGTCACAATCACGATTTCTGGTTTTAGTATTAACTTCCATCTTTAATAACATCTCAACTATTGAGTCATGGCCTCGTGAGGCCGCCATCATCAGTGGCGTATTACGTAAGCTATCTCGCCCGTCAGGCTTTAGTCCAAGTTCAATTAAATAGCTAAACAATGGGTTATTTCCCTTTGCCGCAACCATGCCTAACAAACCACTATCACTCTCTTTATCAATAGTGAAACCCGATCCAATAAACAGTTTTACAACTTCAAGGTTATCACTGGCAACGGCATGATAAAAAAGAGACTTATTGTGAAAAGTAGATGAGGTCGGTATTCCTCTGGCGATGAGAAAATCAACCATTGAAGCATCCTGATGTTTAATGGCAGTCATCATCATACGGGTTAAATCTTCTGCACCAAAATGATATTTCTTTAATAGTATTGAAAGCATCGAAAGCATTTTTTGGTTTGCTGAAGATTCTAAAAATTTCCTCGCATCCCGGTTCGACATTTTCTGATAACCAAGCAATTTAATTGCACTTGATTCATTGCCATTTAATATTGCTAAATAAAGTGGAGAATCTTCAATAGATGTAAAAATATTAACATCAGCATTATTGCTTATTAATAGCTCAATGACAGCTGAACTCCCTGTCTCCGCAGCATATGAAAGAGCCGTTCGATGATTTTTGTCCTGATGGTTAATCCTGGACCCTGCCTGCAGAAGCAAACTGGTAATTTCAACATTGCCATGAATAACAGCACGCTGTAACGGAATCATTCCGGCAGCATCAACGCCATTGACATTATGTCCCTGCTTCAATAAACGTCTGGTTTCATTAACTTGTTGACGCCAGGCAGCAATATTGAGTGCTGGCCAGTTTTCAAATGCCTGAGTCTTATCAGTAAACGATTCATCAATGCGACTGAGTGAATCAGCCACTCCCTGTTTTGCAAGTGATGCTCCCGCTTGTTTAAGCAAGTTAACAACGTCTTTATTTTCTGCCGCATTGGCAATATCGATAGCAGTCTTTCCCGAGCTGTTTTTCTTTTGCAGCTGTACATTGTTAGCAAGAAGAAGCCTGGTGATGGCAATATAATTTTTTCTGGCTGAAATGGCTAACGCTGACATTCCGGAATGATTGACTCGATTAACATCACTGCCAGCGTTAATCAAATATTTAGCTATTTTTGTCTGGCCGGAATAAACTGCCGATAATAAGGCATTATTACCTTCTTTATCCAGTAAATGTACATCTGCACCCGCTTTTAATAACTGTCGAACAACCGTTTCATGACCTAAGGATGATGAAATCATTAATGCGGTTTTACCTCGTGAATCAGCAGCATCAGGATCAACTTTTTGTGTAACTATTCAGCATGATTTTTAATCTCAGATAAAATCAGGTAACTTTTTATCAAATAACAATTCCAATGCAAGACTTGAACTTACA
>JAHXHI010000238.1 GCA_025656775.1 gamma proteobacterium symbiont of Bathyaustriella thionipta | reverse complement strand
TGCATAGACATGTCGGTTTTAATAAATTACATAACTTTTCTGTCAAGCTTTTTTTTTCAATTTTTTTTAAATTTATGCTGAATAGTTACCGAAAAGTTTAATAAAATGCCGTGTGTTTTTGGCGTTACCCAATTGATTTACTAGCTCAATAAATTGCATATGA
Organism: gamma proteobacterium symbiont of Bathyaustriella thionipta; assembly: GCA_025656775.1. GTDB lineage: Bacteria > Pseudomonadota > Gammaproteobacteria > GRL18 > GRL18 > GRL18. The sequence continues at coordinate 15,961 of JAHXHI010000238.1, read as the reverse complement.
GTCTCATCTATTGAGGTGACACCCAGAACATAAGCGGGATTATCAGGAGCAATTAAATCTGTCATGTTTTAATATCCTTTGCCTGTTGCTGATGGTATGCAATTGATTGTTCCAGTTTCTGGGCAATGTAAGTGCTGTATTCATTAATGTTTTCATAATCGTAATCAATTGCCAAAGCAGTTAGTTGCGACATTAAATCACGTAGTTGGTTTATTTCATGAAAACTTCTACCACAGGTGAGGCAACGTTTTCCATCATCACGACAGGCCATTTTTCCTTGGCAGGGGTTAAATTGACTCATTGTTTATTAACTCCTACAAACTTTCAGCAAGTAATAGTTTTTCATGTTGTTTCGTAGCAGCAAGAAATTCATTCACGTTAGCTTCAATAATTTCAATGTGTTTTTTTTCACAGAAGCGTTTTTCTTTGTCATTTGGTTTTGAAATCAATGCCCATCCTGCTGGTTTATCTGCTGCATAAATCATATCAGAGAGTATCATTCGTTCAGTATCTCGAGTCATGCGTAGTCCGATGAAAAGATATTGTTTTCCCTGACGATAGGACTTGAGAAAATCTGGAATGGCTAATCCACCCATTAATTCTGTAATATAATCCACATAATCAGCATCGGAAGCAATATAAGTTGCATCAGGTAGAGGACTGCCCATAGGTTTAAATAAAACGGGTAGTCTGGTATCAACTTCGGTCTGTTCAATTTCTTTGTCAGAATATTGCTTACCATCATGATGGTGTATCTGGAAACGATAATCCGTACCACCCACACGAGAAATACCACGGATCAGTGTGTGTGGTGTTTGGGCATAGGTATCCTGTAATTGAGTGTCTCGATTGATATCAATGACATAATTTGGTTTTATGCTGCCTATCCAGTCATGAATGTGCGCACGTGTCCAGTTTGTCTGGCCATAAAGTGTATCCAAAAATCGATTAACTGCCGTGCGGCCACGTTTTAATTCAAAATCCATCGCCGCACGAGGAAATTCATACATTAATCGTGGTGCCATAGGTTTACCATCATTCATGGCTAAAATCAGACTATCACTATCAGCAGGTATGGGATCACCTGTTTCTATACTGGTACTTCCAGCTAATGCGCCAGAACCCAGATAAGGTACAACATTTCCACTCTCTACACTCGCAATGATATCTCGCATGGTTTGATTACTCATCACTTTGCTCCATAAAATGTCTATTTTAATAATAGAAAGCAAAATGCATACCATGCATATATGTTATTGATTTGTCATAGATTGGTAGCTATTAATGTCGTGTTCAGAACAATTTTGGAACAAAAATGTTGTTTTGACTTATAGGGGTACTAGGGATTTTCCCTCCAAAAAAGACAAAAATCGCTATAAGCCCCGTCCTGTAAGGCCTGCAGGATGGGGTTACTTTTCCCCAACAGGTACACATCCCTCAATTGAACAGATTAATTCTTCTAGAGAGGGTAATTTTGCGCTCAATTCAAACTTGTATTCTCCTTTTAAGTTGATATTCAACCATGCAACGGGTGATGCCTGTTTTACGATGTCAGCCATTTCCTCATTTCCTTGCTGCTCAAAGCTTAATAATAAATGACTGAGTATGGCTGAATTGAAGTATATAATCGCATTGGTAAGCAGTCGAGCACATTCATTCCAAAGTGCAATCTCATCATCCCCATTACCTCGAAATTGATCACCATTGACATTACTCACCGCACGACGTAACTGATGATAGGCTTCTCCACGGTTTAAAGCACGTTGGACATAATTGCGCAGGTTAGCATCATCAATATAATTGAGCAAATAGTTGGCTTTGACCATACGGTTATATTCCGTTAAAGCTTCTAATAATGGGTGGTTGCTCTTGTAACCCGATAATTTCCTGACCAGTGTTGCTTGTGTTGTCTTGCGTTCATTTAGTGACACAGCAATACGCTGGACGGTATCCCAGTGTTTTATAATAGCTTTGTGTTTGATTGGCTTTTTCAAACTTAACTGGACGTACTGATGTTTATCTTCACTGACATGAAATATTTCATTCAAAACCTTACTGATTTTGGCATAACGTGGGGCAAATTTGTAGCCAAACAGATCCAGTAATGCAAAGTTAATATGATTAACACCATGGGTATCCGTTGAAAGTACATCTGGAATAATCTCAGAGGTATTGTTCATCAGCAAGTCAAAGATAAAATGGGACTCATGCTCATTGGCCCCGATGACCTGAGCATTAATAGCCGCATGATTCGCAATTAATGAAACAGCTGAGACACCTTTCTGGGTACCAAAGTACTTGGATGAATACCGAGTTTTAAAGGTTTCACGCCGAGATTCAAACTTTTGCCCATCCATACTGGCATGGATCATATCGTCCTGGATATTATAGTGTTTGAATATGGGGAGTCTGGCCGTAGCATCATTGATCCGATCATTTGCCGCTCTCAGTGTTTCCAGTCTGAGGTAGTTGGCTTGTATAGTACTGAGCTGATCATAAGTGCGATCTGAAATATCTGCGATACCATAAATTCCCTGATTAGTGGCATTGCCTACCAAAATGGCCAATATATCATATTCATGTGCCCGTGTTTTGGGTTGAGCACCTAATACATGTTCAAAACAATCAATAAACCCGGTATCCCGGTCAACCATGCGCAAGACATCCGCGATACTGGTTGTCGGCATTTGTTTGAAGAAGGGATTATTGACCAGATGTTTTTTACTTCGGCCAGGCAAACGCCATTGACGTTTACCTTTTGGGTTTTTAAAAATAACATTGCGGTTATCTTTTTGCTCCAGATAGTCACTGACATCCTCAAGGCGGTTATCCAGCTCCATCACCATACCTTCTATTAATTGTGTGGGTTCTTCCTTACTGAGCAAGACTTTGAATAAAATGGTGTCACAATTAGCATCTCAGTTACAAAGTGAAGCCAGGTCAATTGTAGAAAAAAATGAGCAAGCCTTTACCGTAAAAAAAGAACAGTTTAGTAATGAAATCAAATCACTCAAGCAACTATTAACTGATACTGAATCTCAGTGTCAATCATTAGAAGGCAATCTGTATGAGAAAGAACTTTTAATCACCCAACAGTCGGAAGAGAATCAGGCATTACACCTAGAAGTGGCTGAATTTCAGGAAAAAGTGAATCAATTAACTGAACGACTCAGCGATAAAGACAATCATATTGCTTCCCTGGAAGAAAAACATAAACATTCAAGAGAAGCCCTGGAACACTATTGCCAGTCAGTCAAAGAACAACGACAACAAGATTTACGGTCACATGAACAACAACTTCAGCAGTTGCAGGCAGAACAACGTAACCTGAACCAAACTCTGATCGTAAAACAAGAGGACATCACCCGTTTAAACACAGATAACAGTCGTTTGGTAACGGAGCTAAAAAATTCACAGAAAGAAAATTACCGTATCAATGATGATCTGGCAAAAACTGATAAATCACTTAAATTAACCCAGAGCGATGTCAATTCACTGAACAATCAAAATAGTTCACTTAATGAAGAAATCTCTTCTATCAAGACTCAAGTGGATTCAATGTCAGAGCAGATTCAATCAAAAGACTCTCAATTAATTCTGCTTAAAGATAAAATGAAAGAGCAGATCAGCAACAATAGTCATTTAGAACAAGAAATATTGACAGCAAAGGTTGAATTGAAAGCCAGAAATGATATTTTTGAAGAAATACAGGGTAGATTTAAAGTTCAACCTAAGCGTTAGCTCAATATTTGGTAAAACTTAATTGTTTAATATCAAAGGGTTGTGATTTTTAATTCCGAATTTTATACGAATGCCGGCCGACCCTCCTCTAGTTACTAACTTCGCATAATATATATTATGTTAAATAGTATATATGTTGCTATATGCTTAATATGACAACACTTACCTCTCCCCATAAAATTACTATTAGGTTTCAAAATAAGTATTAATTATTGAATTTTTAAAGTGAGTTTGTTTTAAAAAAACGTAAACGGTTTGCATTGGTTACCACGGTGACTGATGACATTGCCATTGCTGCACTGGCAAATGCAGGAGCCAACAGCCAACCTGTGATGGGATAAAATACTCCTGCAGCAAGTGGAATTCCGATAATATTAAAAATAAAAGCACCAAATAAATTCTGTTTAATGTTTTTAATCGTCGCTGTTGATATGGCAATTGCGGCACTCACATTTGTCAATGAATTTCCAGTCAGAGTAATATCGGCATTTTCAATTGCGACATCAGTACCACTGCCAATGGCAAAGCCTGTATCCGCCTGAGCCAGTGCGGGTGCGTCATTAACTCCATCGCCCACCATGCCAACTTTGAATCCTTTAGATTGAAGGTTCTGTATTACTTTAAGCTTATCTTTAGGTGTAACCTCGCTATAGATTTCATCAATACCTAACTCTCTACCGATAGCTAATGCTGTTTTTTGATTGTCACCGGTGCACATAACAATGGTTATATTTTGATTTTTTAAGTGATTTATCGCAGTTAATGATGAATTCCTAACAGGATCTTTTAAACCTAAAAGACCTAATAAAACACCATTTTGAGCCAACCATATGGGTGTTGATGAGGACTCAGCAAGCTGTTCAGATTTAACAACCATTTCATCTGAAATTGAAATAGTATTCTCTTTCATAAATAATTGATTGCCTAGAATGATATGATTACCATCAATAGTTCCTTGAACCCCTCGTCCTTGTATGGCTAAAAAATCAACAGTGTCTAAAAGTGTTATGCTATTTCCTCTGGCGACACTCAGTACCGCGTCTGCTAGTGGATGCTCTGAATGATGTTCCAGGCTTGCAGAGAGTTGTAGAATTTTTTCATCATCTATTGCTTGCTCGGGGTTGGTGATGACATCCGTTACAATTGGCTTCCCCTGAGTCAACGTACCTGTTTTATCAACCACAATGTGTGTTAGATGGCTGGCAGTCTGTAATGCATCACCATTTTTTATTAAGATATTATATTGTGCCGCTTTACTGGTTCCCATCATGATTGCAATGGGAGTGGCCAGGCCTAGCGCACACGGACAAGCAATCACTAGAACAGCAATTCCTGCTGTCAGCGCATAAGCCAGTTGCGGTGCAGGCCCAATTAAATACCAGCTTATAAAACTGATTATTGCTATTACAATGACTATTGGCACAAATACAGATGCGACCTTATCAACAATACGCCCAATTTCTGGCTTAGTCATTTGTGCTTGTTTAACCAGGTTAATTATATGGGCTAATGTTGTATCCTCTCCCGTCTTTTTTACCTCAAAAATAAAGCTGCCTGTCTTATTAATGGTGCCGCCCGTGACACTATCAGTAATGTCCTTTGCTACGGGTATCGGTTCACCCGTTAACATCGATTCATCTATTGAAGACGTGCCTTCAACGATCTGACCATCTGTTGGAATACGTTCGCCTGGCCTGACTTTAATCACGTCACCTATTTGTAAACAGGAAACCGGCAACTCGACTTCAACATTATCTAACACAATGTTAGCTGTCTTTGGAGTCAGTTCAATAATACTGGCAATGGCTTCACTGGTAATACGTTTGGCTCGAATTTCTAATGCGTGTCCTAGCTGTAGAAATGCTAAAATAATTACTGCAGCATCCAGATATAAGTGTCCCCCACCTGGTATAAATTCTGGATTAATAATGATGATAAAGGAAGAAAGCCAGACGGCAGATGTCCCCAAAGCAACCAGCGTATCCATATTTGAGGATAAGTGTTTAGCTTGTTTGATGGCATTAACATAATAGTGACGACCACTAAACCACATCGTAAACAGACAAATAAGCGCAATAATAAACCAGAAAGCTTGAGCGCTTATACCATAAAACTGAGTCTGTTTGTCTAACTCCGGGAGTAAACCCGCATGATTAAAAAACATTAAACATGAGCCAACAAAACCTGCCAGTAAGGCACGATGCCAGGATTTTTTTATCTCGAGCTGAGTTTGTCGTGATTGTTCAATATGAGGTGCTTCATATTGTTCGTTAATGGTGGCTTCAATACCTTCATTTTTAAAAGCGATTAAAAGCACTGCGGGATGTTTCTGGCTCTTTAGTTGCAGGTTAATTTTATTTTTTGTGCTTGAGTCACTAAAAACAATTTCAGAAATTCCAGCGATACGGGTTAATAACTGAGAAGCTTGTTTTTTATACTGTGTTGCAATTGTAAATTGATAAGTACTATTAATAGACTGTTGTTCAATAAGACTTGCATTATAACCGTGATCAATAATTGCGTTAACCACTTCTGTTGGGTTGCCGCCAATAACCTGAGCCTTTTTTTCAATTAGGTTCACAGTACCTGAGGCTACACCTGAAACGGACAAAATCACTTTTTCCACTGTAGCCACACAACTTGAACAGGTCATATCATCAATATTAATACCATATTTAGCATCAGTTTCAGCAGCATTTGATGTATCAGTCTCGACGGTATCGGTTTCAGATTGAATATTGGATAAACCGGATTCAGTTGGGCAAATTTCAGGTGCTTCATTGAACGGAACAGTCGGATAGCCTGCTTTATTTACTGCATCTATTACTTTATGAGGTATACCTCCTACAACAATTGCAGTCCCCTCTTCCAGATTTATTTCAATGGACTCAACACCATTAACCTCCAGAGCCGCTTTTTTAACACGGTTAACACAATGGATACAGCTCATATCATCAATGCGAAGCTGGTATGAGTGATTTGAATGAGATTGCATAGATAGCCTTAGAAAAGGTGATTGGGCTTACTTTTCCATTAACGATAAAATACTTTGGTGATTTATCATGTAATATGATGTAGCCTCACAGGAAATTATTTCAAAATCATCACTTTTAATAGTAGCAGAAATATTCTTTATGTCTGTTGTAACTGATCTTGCTCGGAATCAATACCAATGATTTTATAAGAACGGTGAGCTTGTTTCCAGGTCTGATAATCTATATTGGGTATTTTGTAATAGTCTTTCTCTAATGCACTCCATTGAGAAATAAGCCAATGATAATGACCTTCATCAGTCCAATCTAGCATAGTTTTATTTTTTAGAGAGCGACCAGAACTGCATGATGCCTCTGGAGGTTTCACTAATCAGTGTATTTTTGTCTTCAAATGCAAGTGTTGTCACATTAGCTAAGGAAGATTGCCAGATATAACGCCTCTTGGGTCTCCAGGAGTTTAATTTTTCCCCGCTTTTGATATCCCAAAGTATAATTTCTTCTCGGCTATAGCCTGTCGCAATTTGCTTGCTATTGGATGAAAATACAGCTGATGCAACGGTTGCTCTGATTTTGTTAAGACGTCGAATCAGTTTTCCCGTATTGGTATTCCAGATATAAATACCCTCGGAAGCAGAATTTGTCATGGCATATTGACCATCAGGTGATAGTTGAACCTTTGCGACTTTGGAAAAATGTGGCCAGGTGTATTTTAATTCACCTGTTTTAAGATCCCATAAACGTGCCTTAGTATCATCAGAACCGGATAAGGCATAACGACCATCTGCAGATAAGGCAACACTACTGATGATATCATCATGATAAAACCCATACTTGATACCACCTGTACGTAAATGAAAGTAAACAATGCGGTAAAGCGGGTACTCACCGCTTTTATCCCGGCTTGATACCAGTGCATATTCACCATCACTGGAAAGCTTGATATCGCGTATATCATCCAATGACCAAAAATAAAGGACTTTATTTTCAGTTAAACTGAATAATGCCATATTGCCCTGCTCTGCCGTCACTACCAATTCATTATTCTTTGAAAAATCAGCAGCGATTACGCCTGCTTTAGGCGAGTCATCATGCCGCCATTTTGTCACTACTTCGTTACTTTTTGAATGACGTAACTCAACATGACCTTGTGAATAGGCAATGAGTACATAGGCACCATCATGTGATAGTGTAATACTTATCGCATTATCTGTGTGTTCAATGGTTTGACTGGCCTGATCTGAAAAGCAGCCTGTTAAAAGAAACGTAAATAGAAAAATAATGTATTTGTAATTGCTTAAAAACATATTTAAATTCTCAGTCAAAATGACTTAAAAGGAATCGTTTATATTTTTCATCGCCTTCCTGAAAAATACTCTCACCATCCAGATCATAGGCAATTTGAAGTTCTTCTCTGGCATTATCTTTCTCATTGGTTTCAAAGAAACTAATACCCAGTAATAAGTGAACCAATGGATTACTGACAGCACCGCCGCAAAGTATTGCATCCAGCAACTTCTGTTTAGCTGAGTCATATTCCTCTAATGCCAGAAAACATTCAGCTTGCCCAACTTTGATCCATAAAGCGGCATCCCAGAGTTGCTTCGGTTCAGGCAGTGTATTCCAGGCTTTTTGATATTCTTTGACGGCATCAGAAAACTGCTCAGTTTCAATTAAATTCTCTGCTTTTTGATGGAAACTATCAATTTTTTGAAATAAGCTATCCTGTAATATAGGCATTATTGCTCTCTTTGGAATGCGATATTGGTAATTAAATGGTTAAGAATGATATAACTTTCTATACTCTTCAGTTAGATCAAGCATTTCAGCAAAGCCGATTATTTCTTTATATTCATGAGCCAGCAATTTAACACAGGATTTATTGAGTTTTTCAACTTTATCAAGAGTCATATTTCGAAAGAGTTTATCGATTAATAAGTTATTCATAAATTTGAATTGTACAATAAAACCATTATTTTTTAATGTGTAATCAATAAGCCGCTGTATTTGATCATTATTAATTAATTCAAAATCAGTAATTGAAAAAATACTTTTGTGCCCGTTTGCATCTTCAATTTTAACAAAAAAAATCATGAAAGTTTGAGAATTTTTATCAGAGGCTTTAAGGGCACGTTGATGAAACTCATTGAGACGCAATGGGGTTGTCAGAAAACGAAAATCATAACCATGACCTTCCACATATAACTTTTCTGCAAGAGCACATGGCGTTTCAGTTAAACCCACTTCACGAACATAATGTGAATTACTCCTGTCTCGAGTAATAACAATTGGAATTGTTTGCATATTTTCTGTGACAAAAGCTTCATAAAAGGTGGTGATTACACTGTCAATTTTATCTTTAACACATAATTCTAATTTATCCTTATTTCTTTTTACCAAATTTGAAAAAAACGATTTACAGAATTGTCACACTTGTTGGTATTTCTGATGACCCCAAGAAAAAGGCCTTCTTTTTTTCTTCTTGATATCATAACACGGTGGGTTATGTCTTTGAGCTGTGTTGTGATACCTTTAATTAATAAACTGGAAAAAGTAATTTCAATGAGACTGTCTTTAGGAATGTCAGCATTCTCTTTTATGACTAAACCAAGCCCTGAACGTGAAAAATCAATCGATTGAGCGGAAAAAATGTGATTTTTATATTTAATTGAAACGGTCATCTCATATTGATAACGAGGATCATATCGATGATGATCAATATTAAAATCAACAATATCAGGCTGGTGTAACAAAGATTTGTCATAACTATCAACAATGTGCCCATCAGCCATTCTTACTTTTTCATTATTACTGATAACGGTTAATGAAAGCGCATGTCCTGAATTAAATTCTAATACTTTAGAGAAAATATTCTGGCGACAGAAGACTTTAGTTACATCAGTAAAGATAACCTGGGCAATGGATTCACAAGCACGTTTATCAATGATTTTTGATGCCATTGCATCAATTTTCTGTATTTTACTCAGCATGGCTGTTATTTTTTCTGCAGCCGGCTTTTTATTGAGATTGGTTAATGCTTTGTAAATTCGACCCTTACAGGTTTTAACCTTAAACATGACATGAGCCATGTCATTGGGGGATTGAAATTCAAAATCAAAAACTGAATAAAACTGATTATTTTCCCAGTAAGTAAACATGACTGCTGATTGGTTATCGCGTGCTAATTCAGAAAATTTTTCAATACGCTTTGGAAGGCAAAAAGCACTAAAGTCTGTTTGTCCCTGACGACCGATATAATCAAAAAAATGCGTATTTCGATTTGTTTTAATAATGGTATCGATGTAAAAACCCAAGGGTTGATTCCAGTGGATAAACATCGGAACATGCTGCATATTCACGGTATACAGACTTTCATAATATTGTGCTTTGGAAGCACAGATACGATCACTGGCATCAATTTTATAACGTAAACGATTTCCTGCAATAAAACGAGAAAAAAATCGATAGTTAAAGAGGATAAATTACATTGAATTAAGCTGATATACGTTTTTTCACCAATATGATGGACCTCTTTTATCCGATAATCAATATCAGAAAATGGTGTAAATTGATCCCGCCCTCCGACCACTGAGTTTTGACTCTGGATAAACTTATCAAAAGAAATTTGTACGGTTTTTCCTTCTTGAATAAATGTCCGTGGGATAAAAATCTGCAGCCCGTTAATGGATATATTTTTACTTTTTACGGAATACTTTTTGCCATCATAAACCATTGTTATTGGCATTACATAAAGTAAACGTGGCTCACTTCGTTTAACAAAGTAACCCAAAGGGAAAATATTAGGTAAGTAACTTCCGGTATAGTCTGGAAATTGATTTAGAATTTGTTTGAAATAACTATCATCATCAGCGATCGGATTTTCAGGCATAGAAGACATATTTTATTTATTATATTATTCGTTTTAATAAAATGATTACAACGGATAGTTCACATAAGCTATTTGTTTGTTTCTATAATATCGTGATTTTGATTTTTATCCAATAATATTTCATAGTGGCGGTAGTAAACAACATAGGCCATTGTTTGAAAAAGTAATAAAAATAGCAGTATCACTAATGGGTGAAGAAGCTGTAATACACTTAATATAACGATACCAAAAATAAAGACCATTACGAGAAAGAAAACATCAGTTAAAATGGTCATCGAATAGCCTTTAGTGTATTGAAAACTGTTAAATACAGCTTCAAAGGGTGTTTGATTTTTTAACATGACTAAATAAGGGACTAAAAATAAACGGCTGAAAAGCCAGATGCCGGGTACGAATAATGCCATCAAGCCAAAAAAAATCATGAGTGATGTCAGTACATTAGCGATGAGCATATAGGGCCAACGCATAATGCCTGCTAATAGACTATTAAATACTCCTTTATTTTGAGCTGTTGCCAAACTAAAGATCAGGACAATTAATCCACCCGTGTAAATTGGTTTGATTAACAGGTTCAGTAATTGGGCAAAAGGCTTAATCGTTTCAGGGCTTATTTCTTCAGCGGACATGCCGCCAAAAAACAAGGGAACCAGTAATTGCGCTAACAGAATCACCACAATACCAATAGAGAACGTATAAGTTAATAATTGTAAAAGGTTTTTACGAAAAAAGTAAAACGCTTCTTTGAATGTATTTGTCATACCATCTTTATCTCAAAACAGCTTATAAAATTATAAGTTTAATTTCCTGAAAATTACGCAAGGGCAATGAGTTCTAGACCTAATTCAGTACACTCAGTTTCATGTTCATGATTACTGACCACGGCCACACTGGATTCATGCCCAATCAGATAGGTTTTAGCGACTCGTATTAAATCATCAATTGTCACCGCCAGTATTTCTTGTCTGAATTTTTGTCTTTGCTGCGCATCACGACCAAACAAGTTACTTTGAAAAGTCTGTTTTGCATCACCTGCGGGTGAACCGGGTTTATCAATATTACTGATGACACCCAGTATAGACTCTTCTAAAGCCTGATAATCATGAGTTGTTTCCAGTAACCATTTAAATGATTTGTCAAAGTCACTTAAAGTCTCCGTTAATCGTGGATCACGATATGAAAAAAACTTGAAACAAGTATTTGCAGAATCCTGATTTGCACCGCTGCCGTATGCCCCCCCCTGTTCTCTAATACAGCGATGTAAGAAACCATTTCTCAGGAAGCCGCCTAAAACGGTAAGAGGCGCAGCATCTTCATGGCCGACAGGCACTGTCGCATAGGCTTTGGCACAGAAGTTTACCTGAGTACTTGTTAACCAGGCCTGTTTAATATTTTCTTTAATTGCGGGCAGATTGAGCTTTTCATTAGTGTCACTTGATTGAGTCTCTGTGGTGTTCCAATTTTGCAAAATTTCATCACAACAAGATTGGTAAACATCCTCTTCAGAGACCAATAAAAACTGAGCAGGTGCGTTATTTAATTTTGAATGAATGCCTTCTAATAGCTCCGTTAGATGGTTAATGACTTTATTATCACTATCGCTCTGTAAGCTATTATCCAGTTCTTTTAAAAATGCGATGCTGGCTAGTCCATTATTTTTATGATTTAAATAGGCAACTGGACTCATACCACTCGCGGCTGCCTGCATTGCCAGAGAATGACCACTTCCAGTAATACTATTTTCTTTTCTGGTTCTAATTTGAGATACCAGTTCTTTGATTCGATCCGTTTCATCAAAACGCATCAATTGAAAGGTGTGCTTCAATAATTGAGTCATTTCACCATGATTACGTACCAGGGCCTTTCCAGAAACAGTATAAAAACCGCTCACCTGTTGTTCATTATTAATATCACCACGCAGACTGCCGCCGCAATGAATTCCACCAGATACTTGTGATTGCCAAACTTGCATCTGCAGGTAGTCTTTATCACCACAGCCCAATTCACCAAAGCAGTAATTAAAAATGGGTAAATACTGTATTTCTTCGTCAGTAAATTGCGGCATATCAATGATAAGCTGTTGATATACCAAGCCATTTGTCCCCTTGTTAAAATGAGATATTTTTAAATCAGCGTACTGCTGTGTAAAATGTTCAGGGATTTTTATGGTTTCAGGGACATCTTGTACCGTCACTTTTGGAAGTATCTCTTCAACATCGGTTTCTAACTGATTTTGCCTTTCAGATAATTGACTGGCTAAATCAATGAGCATTCTTTTTTCATGCGAACTCAGCTTTGCTTTTATCTCAGCCAGACGTGTTTTTTCTGCATCATTACGTCGCTTTTCAAGCTGGTCATCCGGTTTAAAAGTGACTCTGATCCGATGCGCATTATTTAATAATTGTGAGCTCACCAGATTTTTTACATAATCAGGATCTTGTGCTTTGTTACGTAAGGAATGTAATGCTTTATCTAGATTCATATGAGTAATGACATCACCACGATGAATTGCAGTTGATAATCCAGATAAAATTAATTGCAGACCAAAAGGATAATGATCACCACCTATTTCACGCTGGTTGAGTTCCAATTGATGTAAAACAGCATCAATTTGATCTTGTTTGATACCATTTATGGCAACCTCTTCAAGCACATTGATAACTAATTGTTCAAATGCCTGTGCATTTTCCGGTGTGGAACCTTCTAAACCGCATATAAAACTCATTTCTTTGTTGGAGTCTTCTAATCCGCATAAGGGTGAAGGTGAATTGCCAAGCTCAGTCGATTCCAGAGCCTGCATTAAAGGAGAAGCAGAGTTTTCCAGCAATAAACTGGATAGAAACTGTGCTTCAAGTTGCTCTTCAAGGTTAATGCTCTGACCCAGCAGCCAGCCTAAAACCAGGTGAGTTTTATTATGATGATCTTCTTCAGCATCAAGAGGATAACTTTCTTCGATATTGATCGGTGAAAAATAACGTTTCTCGTCGTTTACATCAATCGTTCTATCAAGCGCTTCAAAGCGTGATAATACCTGATGTTCAAACTTGGCTTGATGGATGTGAGCAGGAATGTCACCATAAGTCATAAATACAGCATTACTCGGGTGGTAATGAACTCTATAGAACTCTTTAAGTTGGTCATAACTTAAGTCAGGAATATCAGTAGGTTCCCCACCACTGTTAAAGTGATAGGTTACAGTTGGGAACAAGTATTTACTGACGGTCTGCCATAAAGCACTGACCGTTGAAGACATTGCTCCTTTCATTTCATTAAAAACAACCCCCTTAAACTGAAGCTCAGAGGTTTGATCATCTGCCTGTTCAAATTCCAGCCGATGTCCTTCCTGTGCAAAGTCTAATTCATCAAGTCTTGAGAAAAATACGGCATCAAGATAAACATCAAGCAGATTATTAAAATCTTTCTTATTTTGACTGGCAAAAGGGTAAGCGGTCCAATCACTGGAAGTAAAGGCATTCATAAAGGTATTAAGTGAACGTCTTATCATCATAAAAAAGGGATCTCTGACAGGGTATTTTTGGCTGCCGCACAGAGCCGTATGTTCAAGAATGTGCGCAACCCCTGTTGAGTCCGTTGGAATCGTACGTAATGCAACCAAAAAAACATTTTCATCATTGTCTGCATCAATATGGTAATGCAGTGCCCCAGTCTTTTTATGCTTAAAGTGACTAATAATAATATCAAGTGATTCAATTTGTTCACTTTGAATCCATTCAAAAGCATCATGACATTGAGCAGTTTTAGATGTCATTGAATTGATATCTGATGTGAATGGCGTTTTCGGGGTAGTTATATCAGCAGTTAGGGGCATTCCAGACAGGACTCCAAATTATTAGATTTTAGATTGATGTAAAATTTATTCACACAGATTTAATATGGCATCACTGTTACCAAGATACAAGAAAAAAAGCTCATAAAGTTGTTTTTTTCGTTTATATTTATGAAAAGTTCAAAATAATGTCTATTATTAAATAATATTACAGAAAATATGAGTTCATATTATGTCTGATGATTTTAAACGTACTCGACAAAGTTCCTGGCTGGATGGTGCTGATGCCTGCTGGCTTGAATCAATGTATGATGCCTATCTGGAAAATCCCGATTCAATCGAACCGCAATGGCGTACACAGTTTGCAGCATTAAAAAAAAACCTGTAACGTATTCTGAAACATTCATAGAAAAAAGCAATCAACATGATGAACAGATCGCAGCTCATCAGGAAAAATCATACCCAATAGATACCGCTTATGAACGCAAGCAGGTTCAGGTACTGCAACTGATCAATTCATATCGAATATTAGGACATTTTAAAGCGAATCTTAACCCTTTATATAAGGAAAACAGTACATCTATTCCAGAACTTACACTCGAATACCACCAGTTAACTGAATCTGATCTTAAGTTAGAATTCGACAGTGGTTCATTAAATACGGATGATCGTGCCACACTAAAAAAAATACTGCATATCCTCGATCAGACCTATTGCCATACCATTTGTGCTGAATACATGCAAATTAGTGAAACCACTGAAAAACGCTGGATTCAGCAAAAGCTTGAAAGCGTTATCAGCCTGCCAAGCATTCATTATAAAGCCAGGCAACGAATTTTACGTCGTTTAACCGCAGCAGAAGGTTTAGAAAAATATTTACACACACGTTATGTTGGCCAGAAACGATTTTCTCTTGAAGGTGCTGAGTCTCTCATTCCCTTACTTGATGAATTAGTTCAGTCCGCAGCCACTTATAACATTAAAGAAACTGTGATAGGCATGGCGCATCGAGGGAGGTTGAATGTGCTTGTTAATATTCTTGGGAAAACACCGGCAGAGCTTTTTGAGGAATTTGAGGGTAAAAAAGATCACGGTGACTATATGGGCGATGTTAAATACCATATGGTCTTTTCATCTGATATTTTAACGCCGCAATCTTCTATGCATTTAACGCTGGCATTTAACCATTCTCATCTTGAAATAGTCTCACCCGTTGTAGAAGGTTCTGTAAGAGCAAGACAGGAACGTCGTTTTGATCAAACCGGTGATCAGATTATTCCCATTCAAATCCATGGTGATGCAGCCTTTTCGGGTCAGGGCGTTGTCATGGAAACCTTTCAAATGTCGCAATCAAGGGGATACTCTACCAAAGGTACCCTACATATTGTCATTAATAATCAGATTGGCTTTACTACCAGCAATGTCAGTGATGCTCGTTCAACACAATATTGTACTGAAGTGTCCAAAATGCAGGGTAAGAGCATTATAAATGCTGCCCTAATAAAATTTCAGCCCTGAAATTATCATCCAGAGCAGCTAATTTACGCTTTCGCTTAA
>JAHXHI010000264.1 GCA_025656775.1 gamma proteobacterium symbiont of Bathyaustriella thionipta | reverse complement strand
CCTTAAGCGAAAGCGTAAATTAGCTGCTCTGGATGATAATTTCAGGGCTGAAATTTTATTAGGGCAGCATTTATAATGCTCTTACCCTGTGATTTTGGGCCTGGAACAGGCGAAAGATACGATAATGCCGGAAGTGATGTGTTATCAGCGCTTCAAACCATTTGTAGAAGATGTTTTACCCCACTTAATTCAAGACAGCAGGGCTATTATTGCCCATCCGGGGCAAGGCAGTTTTTGTACGGGTGATAGTCAGTACAAGAGTACGCTGGCCGTTGGGCCTGAAGGTGGATTCATCGATTATGAAGTGGAAAAGTTTAAACAGGCGGGTTTTTCGAGCTGTCACCTGGGTGAGCGGATTCTTCGGGTGGAAAATGCGATTCCGGTATTATTAGGCCGTTTCATCTAAAATAGGCTGAGCAGCTACAAAAAATAATTGAACCTGAAAAAGAGAAACTATGTACGAAATAAAGCAAATGATTATTCAACTTTCACAGTGGATTTATCCATGGTTAGGTGAAATTTCTATGGCAATTATGGCAACGCTGCTGGTGATCTATGGCGATGCCATTAACCGTATGGTAAAACGCCGGATTATTGGTTTACACTTTTTGTTGAGAACGTTGATTTTTATTCTTTTATGCGCGTTTGGTTATGGGGCATTATTAATCTATGTGACTCCTATGATAAGCAAATTGCTGGCTTCGCTTGGAATGATCTATTTAGGGCCGTTAGTTGTGGCTCTGTTTATTGCGCTGGGTACCATGGCAGAAAAAAAGAATCGTATTTAAGGACTATTTTTATGAAGCGTTTATTCAGGCATTATTTCATTAAAGGAATGAATGGCCTGAAATGGACCAACATCCTTGATGTCGGCCTGACTATCAGGTTTGTAGATTGCCAATAAGTGTTTGATACCATATTCTCTGGCTGAACTCAGTGCCGACAGATTATCATCAATTAAGAGTGTTCTTTGTGGATTGTAAGCTTGTAAACGGGTGAGTTGTTCCCAGAAGCGAGTTTCTTCTTTTGGGATACCTAGCTGGTGGGCACTGATAATATTGCCTAATAAACCGGATAAGGGGGTGTTTTTCATTTTCAAAGCAAGGCTTTTTTGATGAGCATTGGTGACCAGCACTCGATGCTTGCCTGTTTTTTTCAGTTGCTCTAAAAACTCGACAACAAAAGGATGTATCTGAATTAAGTGCTTAACCTCTTCTTTAAGCAGTGCGATATCCAGATCAAGTTCTTTACTCCAATAATCAACACAATACCAGTCTATTGTCCCTTCCATTGATTTAAAAAGAGGGATCAGTATATTAAGCGCTTCCTGTTTGGACAAGCCATGCTTTTCTGCATAGCGTTGTGGTACATGATCAAGCCAGAAGTGATTATCAAAATGAAGATCCAGCAAGGTACCGTCCATATCGAGAAAAACGTTATCTATTTTATTCCAGTCTAACAATGTTTTTGCCTTTTATTTCTGTTTTGATAATAGGATAATGATGCATCTACAATTATTTTTTACAAATACATATTTATAAAGTACCCACTTGAAGATAAGTACTTCTATGAAATGGAAGCAGTTTTCTAAATACCTGAGAAAACTGTTATTATAGCAACTTTTAAATTAAATCAGGGCGCTTTTGTGACAAAAAGAATATCAGATACACCGACCATTACTGCCTGTAAAGTGGTTGCTCAAAGCCGTTTATTCCGTATAGAACAATTAGATATTACCTTTGAGAATGGTGCTGAAGTTGTTTATGAGCGACTTAAAGGCTCTAGTAGAGGGGGTGTCCTGGTAGTTGCATTAGAAGACGATAATACGGTTTTAATGGTGAGGGAGTATGGGGTGGGTGTTGAAGGTTATGAACTGATGTTTCCCAAGGGACGTATTGAAAATGACGAACCTGTTGAAGAGGCTGCCAATAGAGAGCTTCAGGAAGAAGTTGGTTTTGCTGCCAGAAAGTTAACTCTGGTAAAATCAATGACTCTGGCACCGGGCTATATGGGGCACCTGACTCATGTGGTACTGGCTGAAGATTTATATCCTGCGGCACTTGAAGGAGATGAACCTGAACCTCTGGAAGTGGTATCATGGAATCTGGATAAAATAGATGAGCTGTCTATGCGGGGAGATGTCACCGAGGCAAGAACGATTGCCGCCGCCTATATTATCAAAGCATTACTGGCAGAACGTTCTGCTGGTAATCGTATAGAAACAGTTGCCCCATAGGGCATAAGGTTTTTCATGCAGTCAACTGAACATTGTTCAACATCAGAACAAGTACTTCCTGATTCTTTAAAAGAAGAATTACGTCGAGTATTGCCTCATGCAATTGAGTTAGCACGACAGGCCGGACAAATCATACTGGAAATTTATGAAACTGACTTCCAGATAGAACATAAAAAAGATAATACCCCGGTTACCACGGCAGATTTTGCAGCCAATGAGTTAATTGTACAGACCTTATCAAAGCTTACCCCGGATATCCCTGTTTTATCTGAAGAATCAGATGAAATTCCTTATGAGCAAAGAGCCTTATGGGAGACATACTGGTTAGTGGATCCTTTGGACGGAACCAGAGCATTTATAGAAAAAACCGGCGAGTTTAGTGTTAATATTGCTTTAATCCATCACCATAATCCCGTTATTGGTATTATTTACAGCCCTGTTAAAAAATGCAGTTTTTATGCATGTAAAGATAACGGCGCTTTTTATTTAAATGATGCTGATCAGGCTCGACGTATTCAAGTGTGTGCTCAGTGTCCTGTTGATGAGCCAAGAAAAATTATTGTTGCGGGCACTCATTCTGCTCGAAGTCCGGCATTGCAGGCATTTTTTGATAATTTAGAAAAAGAATTTAATGGCTATGAGCTCAAGTATATGGGCAGTTCCTTAAAATCCTGTATGGTGGCAGAAGGTGCTGCTGATCTTTATGCGCGATTGGGCCCCACATCTGAATGGGATACTGCAGCCGCACAATGTATTGTTGAGGAAGCGGGTGGTTTAATTACCGATACCGATATGCGGGCACTGACGTATAACACAAAAGCGTCACTGCTTAACCCTGATTTTTTTGTTTTTGGTGATAGGTCAATATGCTGGAAGCGCTTTCTGTCTAAAGAATAAACGTTCTTCTTAAATCACTATCATCCGGACTAGAATTCAATATCACTAAACACTTCATCTCCGGCACTGCCATCACTCATACGAATTTTTAGCTGCAGGTTGTTATAAGAGTCTGCATATTCCAGTGCCGTTTGGACATCAATGATGCCGGATTTGTACATGCGGTAAAGTACATCATCAAATGTGGCCATACCGTATTTAGTTCCCTGTTCCATTGCTTCAGGCAGTTTTTCTAATTTGCCTTGCTGTAAAATTTCAGTCACATAGGGGATATTGATTAAAATTTCTACGGCCGGATAAAAATTACCATCTTTGCCTGGTATCAGGCGTTGAGAGACAATTGCTCTGAGATTACGTGATAAATCCTCAGATAACTGACGATGGGCATTTTTGGGGAAGAAATTAAAAATTCTATCCAGAGACTGGATGGCGTTACTGGCATGTAATGTGGTTAAGCATAAGTGACCGGTATCTGCATAAGCCATAGCGTGTTCCATTGTTTCGGCATCACGAACCTCACCAATGAGAATAACATCAGGCGCTTCACGCATGGCATTTTTTAATGCATTAGAATAACTCAGGGTATCAAGCCCAACTTCTCGCTGATTAATAATGGCTTTTTTATGAGAATGAATAAATTCAACGGGATCTTCAATGGTGAGAATATGTCCGCCAATATTGCTATTGCGGTAGCCTATCATGGCGGCCAGTGAGGTTGATTTTCCTGAGCCTGTTGCACCTACGACCATAATAAGTCCATTTTTATGTGCCACCAGATCATTTAGAATAGAGGGTAAATGCATGTCTTCTACTTTAGGAATATCTGTTTTAATATGACGTATCACCAGAGCAATATCCCCTCGTTGACGAAATGCATTGGCTCTAAAACGTCCAACATTCGGTATGGAAATAGCAAAATTTAATTCCAGGGTATCATGAAATTCCTGTAATTTTTCTTCATCAACTAATTTCGCCAGAATGGATTGAATTTGATCTGAAGTCAGGGCCTGTTTACTGACAGGTCGAATTTTACCGACAACTTTCATTGAAACCGATGCATGTGTACTGAAGAAAAGATCAGAGGCCTCTTCATCAACCATTAATTGTAGAAATTTGCTGATATCCATAATTTTCCTTCAAAATAGAATGATGTTTTTTTGTTTTGCCTTATCCTGAATACATTTGATTATAGCAACAAAGAATAATAAATATAGTGGAGAGAGCGTGACTTTTGAAAGGTGTGAAGCAGTTAAAGCTTATAAACAGACATGATGGCTTTGAGCTCCTGTAAAACAATTGTGCGTTCATCATCGGTTAAATCCTCAGTGAGACTTACCGCCTGGTTTCTTTCCATTGCTTCAATTGTTGCATTGACCGTATCACAACCGTTTTGGCATAAAATTTCAAGGCATTCTGTTAGCTTTTGATGGTCCATAATAGGTTACTTTCGCTATAAATAGATCAACTATTATACACTACCAGCCTCTTAAAAATAAAAAAATTATTAAGTTTAGACTGAATGTAATATGAAAGATTCTCATTGTTCAATGAGAAAGAAAGTTTATATTGAAACGTGTTAATTTGCATGGAGATGTAAAAATACCGTGACAGGCTTTAGCCTAAGGCTTTACTAAAATTACTGTGATATTGTCTTTACCGCCTGCTTCATTGGCGGCATCAACCAGAACTTGTGCTATTTCTTTGAGTGTTTTTTTACTATGGGTCTTAAGAATTTCCTGTATGTCTTTATTCGATAACATATCACTCAGGCCATCTGAACACAGTAAAAAAAGCTCATTGGTGTGTATGGAAAATGTATGTTGTTCAGCCACCACTCTTTTCCAGGGGCCAATCGCCTTGTAAATAATATTATGCTTGGGCGCCGGACCTTCTTTGCCTGTTTCAAGCCAGAGCTGATAATGACTATGATCGGTACTCAGCTGCTTCAAATGACCTTTTCTGAAACTATAGGTTCGGCTGTCACCGACATTAAATGAATAGATCTGTTTTTTACCGGATGTATTCAGTGAACTAATCAGGAAACCTGTTAGCGTTGTTCCCATGCCCTTGCCTTCCGGTAAGCCTTTAGCAAGATTATAGCAATGGGTTTGATTATTGGCGTCTTCAACGGCATCCTGTAATAAAGAACTAATGACCATTGTGGAATTATTATTACCTTTTGAACTCAGTTGTTTATAGGTGATGTCGAGTTTTTTTAGGTGATTTAAAATCGTTTCAATGGCAAGTTTACTGGCAACTTCTCCTGCTTCATGACCGCCCATGCCATCAGCAACAACAAATAAGCCAAGCCTTTCATCAATGAGATAGCTATCTTCATTGTGATCTCTTTTTTTACCCACATCAGAAATACCGGCTGAATATAGAAAAATTGTATCAGGCTTATAGGTAAGTTTGTTGAGTAGTTTGTTCAGCATGTTTTCATTTTAGTACTGAAATGAGAATATTTCTGCAGAAAAATAAGCACTTTATTATTTTATCCTTTTGGTTAAGTACTAGAGTGATAATTGACCATATTCCAGTTCATTAATAAATTGGTTGAGGCTGGGCGATAAAACCTTTTCTACAGGATAACCGGGACGTTCCAGAACAACTTGACCGGAATCATTTTCTACGCTGATGATGTAATCTGAATCAGTACAGGCGATAAAAAATGTCAATGTCTGTTTATTACGTAGTTTAGTGAATGCGTGGCCTATCTGATTTTCAATGAGTCGCTTCATATCCGCTTCATTCCAGACGAATAATAATGTTAAATTACCTTGTTGAAAAATAGTATCAATTTGATCAGACCAATATCGGGTAAAAAATAATACGATACTCGGATTTAATTTTATATCGAGTGCGTTTTCAAGACCGGACAGATCACTGTTTTCTTCTCTTAGTACGGGCTGCCAATAAATAGAGTCAATCATCTCTTCAGAGAGAAAAGCTTCACCCTGCTGACACAATGAAGGCCATTCAGGCTCATGTTGACTGATGGGAAAATGACTGGTTTCAGCATGAACAGTATTGATAAAACGCTTAAAAAAATTATCCAGGCAATTGTCAAAATGGTTTGTTTCAGCGGGTGAGGATGTTGTGATTGTTGTCATTGATTTAAGCTTAGATTGTTATGTGAGTTAATTAATACAGGATAAGTTAGCATAAGATACCAGGTTCTACTTTAACTAAATGTACCTGGCCTTTACAAAGGTTACGGGCTTGCTGCATTAATTGAGGAATTTGATTTTTTTCAATTTCTAACTGAAAAATAACAGATTCCTCATAGCCCACATGATTAATATTGATATTGTTTGATTGAAGATAATGCCGAATAGATGACTCAAAAGGATAGTCGAATTGAATTTCAATCTCGGACAACTGAACTATTTCCTTAACAGATAGCTTTTCCAGTGCTGCCTGAGTGCTATTGCTATATGCCCTTATCAGACCGCCTGCGCCTAATTTAATGCCACCAAAGTAACGGCTGATAACACAGATAATTTCACCATAATGACTGTATTGAAGTACATTCAGTATCGGTTTTCCTGCTGTGCCGGAAGGTTCACCATCGTCAGAAAAGCGTATGGCAGAAGCAGATAGTGGAGGGCAGGCAATAAAAGCCCAACAATGATGACGGGCATCAGGATGACGTGCCTTTTCCCGGGAAATAATCTGTAAGGCACTATCAGTGTTGTGGCTATGAGCAATATGAGCAACAAACCGGCTGCGTTTTATTTCAGTCACCACATCGACTGCCTGAGCGGGTATCAAATAGCGTGTTGATTCAGCCATAGCAACTTAAACGTTTTTTATGATGCGTCATTTTCTTTTTTTATTGCTTCGTAGGCAGCTTTGAGATCATCATGTATTGATTCTTTATCAGTTGATGAATCTCGTTGAATTGGAGAATTTAAAACAGGGGGCAGGTTTTCTTTTTGCGTCTTGCCTAAAAGTTGTTCTCTGCGTCGCTTCGCTTCTTCGATTGCTTGCTTTCTGGCTTCTTCTTTAGCCCTTAATAACGCATTCTGATGTTCTATTTCACGAGACCGTGTTGCTTCAGCTTCAAGCTGACCACGAACGTTGTCAGCCTCAGACTGCATTCGTTTGAGCTCTTCTCGTTGTAGTGCGATGGACTGTTCCTGAAGTTTTTTATTAATCTGGATTTGTTCAAGTTGTTCTTTTAGTTCCAATGCTTCTTCTTGCGCCTGTTTTTCTAATTCTTGTTTTTGAACTTTTAGACGCTGGACTTCATTGATTGATTCCTGTTTGGCAAGCTCAAGTTGTTCTTTTAATTTAATGGCTTCCTGTTGAGCTTGATACTGCATTTCTTCTTTTTGTTTTTTCAGAATTTCAGCTTCACGCAGTGCTTCATTGCGTGCAATTTCCAGTTGCTCATTGAGTTTTTGTTTTTCAGCTTCGGTTTGTTTTTCCAATGCATCTTTTTGAATGCGTAGTTGTTCTGCTTCTTCTATTGCCTGCTGTTTTGATGCTTCAACATCCTGTTTAAATGATAAAATTTCCTGTTGGTATTTCAGGGCTTCCTGCTCTAGCTTTTGAGCTTCTTCAGCTAATGATAATTTCTCAGTTTCCAGTTGCTGACGTTGTTTTGCCACAGCGGCTTCAAGTTCACGGCGTTCAGATTCAATTTCTTCTGCCATATCTTTACGCAGTTGTTCCATTTCAGCACGGGCTTTTTCTGTTTCTGCGCGTACCAGTTCCAATTCTTCTTCAAATTCTTTACGGGCCTTTTCTGCTACCTGGGCGCGTTCGTTGGCACTTTCAATGCGCTGTTGAGCTTCAGCAAGTTCGGCAGAGCGCAATGCTTCCTGTTCTTCACGTGCCAGTTTGTCGGACTTCATTTGCTCGGCCAGTCTCTGCATCTCATTTTGTGCATCCTGGCGCGCCTGTTCTGCTGCAATACGTTCATTTTCATGTTGATCGGCATCAATCTGAGCTTGATTGATTTTTTCCTGAAGTGCGTTTTCCTGTTCAGTACTCAAACGAGAATATTCTTCCGATAGTGCTTGCTGAGCGGCATCCATTTCGGCTTTCATATGCAGGATTTCATCTTCAGTGGTGGATTTTAAATCACCAAGCTGCTGCTCCTGAAGGCTAGACTGCTGCTTTTGCTGCTTTTCCAGCTCTTTCGCCATTTGTACTCTGGCTTCCTGCATTTCCTGCTTCAGGCGTTCCACTTCAGCAAGTGCCGCCTGACGATCCGTATCAATTTTCTCAGCCCGTTCTTTTTCTTCCTGCGCTTTAATGCGTGCTTCATGAATTTCAGCATGTTGACGAGCATCACCCTCTTTTCTCAGGCGCTCAATTTCTTCTTTAGCATTTAATAAATCGGATTCAGCTTGTGAAGACAGTTTAGCCAGTTCTTCTGATTGCTGTAGTGCCTGTTCAGCCTCTTCTCGTACGCGTTTGGCCTCTTCAACAGCCTTTTCGGCACGTGCGGCTTCTTCCTGAGACTGTTGCTGTGCTTTTTTTAAGGCAGCTTCTTTTTCACTGAGCTGCTCTTGACTTGCTTGTTTGATGGCTTCTTCAGCATCTTTTCTGGCTTGTTCGGCATCAGCTGCTCGTTTTGCCTCGTCTTCTGCTTTCTTTCTGGCCTGTTCAGATTCGTCCCTTAAACGGCTGGCTTCCAGTTCAGCATTTTCTGCCCGTTCTGCTTCTGAGTTTGCTTTTTCGAGCGCATCATTCACTTCATCTGATTTCTTCTGCAGGGCTTCGTTATGCAGTTCTTTTGCTTTTTCTTCTGCTTCTTTACGGGCGGATTCTGCTTGTGAAGCACGTTGTGCCTCTTTTTCGGCCTGTTCTCGCGCTGAATCAGCTTCCAGACGTAATTTCTCTGCTTCTTGCTCAGCTTTTGCTCGAGAGCTTTCTGCTTCTGCTTTTAAACGGGTTTCCTCTTCAACCTGTTGTTTGATTTGATCTAATTCCTGGGATGATGATTGCCCTTGTTCTTTTTGTTGTGCCTCAAGTTGAATGGCGCGTAATTGGGCTGTTTTCAGGGCGAGTTCAGCCTGTTGTGCTCTTTTTGCTTCTTCCTCAGCTTTTTTCAGGGCGCCTTGAGCTTCACCGCGCAGATCCGCGGCCATTGCTTCAGCTTCTTTTCGGGCTGTCTCCGCTTTGGTTAATTGTTTTAATTGTGCTTCGGCTTTTTTTCGTTCTGCGGCCACTTCCGGTGCGGTAATACTTTCATTGTCGGTTTCAGGCTGACTGAGCTGATTGGATGTCTCTGCAGGAGAGCTATCAGGGCGCTTGGTATGATCTAGAGGGCTATCATGCTGGTACTGCTTTTGGGAGTCATCGGCTATATTTACTGAACCAATACCGCCTTCAATGATAGAGCAGTCATAGCCTTGTTGAATGAATAAAAAAGCAGCCGCAATGCTGCGGTTCTCTTCGCCTGAATAGGTAATGTAATGCTTATCGGTGGATAATTCACCTAATTGTGTGCGTATTAGATTAATAGGAATATTAATGCTGTTTTCAAGGCCGTTGACTGCATACTCACTTTCGTTTCTAACATCAATAATCTGTTGCTTTTGCGGGTTAATAGTGTTTATTTTTTCTCTGCTGATTCGATGCACAAGAGGTGAAACGAGTAGGTCAATAAAATCGCTCTTATCCAGGGTAAGAATCACACCATCTGTTTTCATTGATACAGTGGCGCCACGGATACCGCCGGTAATGAGTGCTTCCTCGCCAAAGCCATCACCAAGACGTAATTCTGCCAGTGTGATTTCTTCACCGCTAACAGGGTTGGTCTTGGTTACCAGGCAGCGACCTTGCTGGATAATATAAAATGTGTCATCATTTTCATCATTTTCCTTGATAACAACAGAGCCTTTGGCCAGAGGCGTTTCCTGCAGGCGCATCATTAGTGCCTGGATGTTAGCGGCAGGTACTTGTAAAAAAGCACTGGATTGCAGAAAGCGGGTCATCCAGTCTTCGTCCTCATCATCCAGATCGGATACTTCGATACTTGATGGAGCATTCCAGTTCAGTAGAATATCAAGCAGATCAGTGTCAATAATAAGAATGCTGATATCTGTCTTTGCCTTAGCGGATGCTGGGCGTGGAATTTTATTGGCAATAGCCTGTTTAGCATCATCAGACTTGGCTTTAATCAGCTGTTTTTTACTGCCGGAGGCTTTCATTTCAATGGTGCCGGAGAGTAAATAAACAGTCCATTTATCTTTATCGCCCTGTTTAAACAGCATCCGTCCAGCAGGGATTTTCTGTACAGCTGATTTGTCAATGACTTCTTGAACTTTATCAATACTGAGAGAATCTAATGGTTGGAATTTTCTTATAACATTAACATCTAGATTAGCCGCTGCAGCCATTCAATTACTCCGATTACCAGTCTACTTTACAGGAATGCTTAAGGCTGTGCTGTACGCACTTTTATTACTCAATACGAGAATCGTATTTGCAGCCTGCTCTAGTCTAATACAGCATGGGGATTCCTTATTCCTTAATTCTAGCAGAAATAGAACAAAAGCATATAATGAAGTCATATAATTTTGAACTAGTTCAGTTATAATTCTCTTTTTGATATAAAAAAGAGACAAGCAGGAATTTCGTGTCGTTCAATTTTATTTTTTGCTCTTATATCCTATCAATCATTAAGACAATATGCGGGTTAGTACGAATTAATATAATATGAACCAGACGATTTCTTACAGGCACTGTAAACAACAACATAATCGCTTATTTAAACAACTAAAACAGTGCTATCTTTTTGACCAGTACCCACTAAAAAAACAATTAGATAAAGCCTTTAGGCTATTAAAAAAAATCCCTCAAAAACAGTTTAGTGACACCCCTGTAAAATCATCGGATATTAGGCAGCTTCTTGCGCTGATGACTCGTTGTGATGATAAAATACAGCACTCCATTGGCAAGGCGGAGCAACGTAAACAGTTATTACCGATTCCTGAGTTTCCGGATGAATTACCGGTGACAGAAAAGCTCAATGAAATAAAAAAACAACTCTTAAAACATCAGGTCATTGTCGTGGCAGGTGAGACCGGTTCCGGTAAAACGACCCAGTTACCTAAAATTGCCCTTTTGGCAGGGCGGGGAGTTATGGGACAAATTGCTCACACTCAGCCGCGTCGGTTGGCGGCTCGAAGTGTAGCCAGTCGTATTGCTCAGGAATTAAAGACACCACTGGGTGAAAAAGTGGGTTTTAAGGTTCGTTTCAGTGACAAAAGCCGTGAAGAAACCTATGTTAAACTGATGACGGATGGTATTTTATTAGCAGAAACTCAGGCCGATCGATTTTTGAATCGTTATGACACGATTATTATTGATGAAGCTCATGAACGCAGCTTAAATATTGATTTTTTACTGGGATATATCAAACAATTACTGCCGAGGCGTCCTGATCTCAAAGTGATTATTACTTCAGCAACGATTGATACTACCCGTTTTTCTCAGTTTTTTGATAATGCACCGGTCATTGAAGTGTCAGGAAGAACGTATCCTGTTGAAGTTCGCTATAGTCCTCTGGAAGAAAATGTCACGATGGTTGAAGGCATTTTATCGGCAGTGGATGAGCTTTCTCTGGAGACGGCAGGTGATATTCTGGTTTTTTTATCAGGTGAAAGAGAGATTCGAGAATCTGCAGAGGCGTTACGCAAATATCACCCTGCGGCAGGCGGTGTCAGGCCGCATATGGAAATACTGCCTTTGTATGCCCGTTTGTCTCCTGCAGAACAGAGTCGCATCTTTTCAGAGCATAGTGGTCGGCGTATTGTGTTGGCAACCAATGTGGCAGAGACTTCTTTGACTGTACCCGGAATTCGTTATGTGATAGATACGGGACTGGCTCGTATCAGTCGTTATAGTGTGCGCCATAAAATTCAGCGCTTGCCTGTTGAAAAGGTTTCACAAGCCTCTGCCAGACAACGCAGTGGCCGTTGCGGCAGGGTGAGTGATGGTATTGCGATACGACTTTATAGTGAGGATGATCATAATCAACGTCCGGGTTATACAGAGCCGGAACTGTTAAGAACCAATCTTGCTCAGGTTATTCTGCAAATGTTGTCTTTAAAACTGGGCGATATTAAAGAATTTCCCTTTTTAGAAAAACCGTCAGCGAAGCAGATTAATGATGGCTATCTTTTACTGGAACAACTGGGAGCGATTAATCCCTCTCGCCAATTAACCGCCATTGGTCGCTCTATATCAAAGCTTTCCGTTGATCCGAGAATTGGTCGGGTCATTATTGCCGGTGAGCAACACAATGTCCTTTCAGAAATACTGATTATTGCTTCAGCGCTAAGTTGTCAGGAACCCAGAGAAAGACCCGTGGAGAAACAACAGGCTGCCGATGAAAAACATGCCCAATATGCCAGTAAAAAATCAGACTTTGTCAGTTTTCTTAATTTATGGGTGAGCTATGAAGCACAGCGAAAACATCTTTCTCAAAACAAGTTGCGCAAATATTGCCAGGCTCACTTTCTTTCCTATATGCGTATGCGCGAATGGCGTGAGCTTTATCAGCAACTGTATACCCAAATAAAAGAATTAGGATTTCGTTTTAATGACGTTTGCCTGCTTAATAACGAAGCTGATGAAAATAATGAAGATAAACTGGACTATGCCTCGATTCATCAGGCGCTGCTAACCGGGTTTTTAGGCAATATTGGCTTTAAGGAAGATAAAAATACCTATCTTGGGGCTCGAAATATTCGTTTTGGTATTTTTCCTGGTTCACGTTTATATAAACGTAAACCAAAATGGCTGATGGCTTCCGAAATTGTGGAAACTTCGGCAGTCTATGCACGAACAGTGGCTGGAATCGAGCCGCTCTGGTTGGAGCAACAGGCACAACATTTGCTGAAACATCATTACTATGAACCCTTCTGGGAAGCCAGGTCAGGGCAAGTATCTGCATGGAGTAAGGTGAGTCTTTATGGTCTGGTGATTAATGCTAAAAAGAAAGTAAATTATGGCCCCATAGATCCTGAAGTGTCTCAGGAAATTTTTATTCGAGATGCATTAGTGACGGGAGAATATAAAGATCAAAACCGTAACACGCCTCGTTTTATTAAATACAATCTTGCTCTGATTAATGAATTAGAACATCTGGAGCACAAATCACGGCGTAAGGATTTACTGGTTGATGACCTGGCTATTTTTGAGTTTTATCAGCAGCGCATTCAACATACCCAGCCTTCGGGTTTTATCTATACCCGGGCTGCTTTTGAACAATGGCGCAAGAAAATAGAAAAACAGGAAGCTGATTATTTACACTTAAAACAGGCTGATTTATTAAAAAAAGATGCTGATCATATTTCTGATGAATTATACCCATCTCATCTGATGAGTGGTGATCTGCAACTGCCGCTTGAATACCACTTTTTACCGGGACATGCACTGGATGGTGTGACGGTGGCGTTTCCTCTGGCAGTGATCAATCAGCTTGATGAAGCGATATTTGACTGGTTAGTACCAGGACTGATTCGTGAGAAAATAACATTATTATTACGCGCCTTACCTAAAGTGATCCGTAAGCAGCTTGTACCGGTACCGGATACTGTGACGGCTTTTCTTGAACAACACCATTATCGTCAGGGAAAACTGACTGGACAACTTATTGCGTTTCTAAAAAACCGGCTTTCTTATACTTTATTTAATGAGCTGGAGCATCAGATGGGCAAGGATACTTATGCCGGCTCTGATCGACAGGCGTCCGGTTTAGAGGTAAAAGTGCCGGAACATTTAAAAATGAATTTTAAAATTCTTGATAAAGAAGGCCATGAACTGGACAGCAGTCGCAGCTTATCCCGCTTAAAGCGGCAATGGGGTGAGCTGGCTCTGGAACAAATAGATGAAAGCGTGGATGAATCAATTGAACGTGAAGGGCTGCTCTCATGGGATTTTGAGGCATTACAGCCGCAGCAGACAGTGCAACGTCATGGTATGACAATGACGCTTTATCCCGCATTGCAGGACAGAAAGGATAGTGTGGCAATTAAACTGTATGATCAGGAAAAAATTGCAGCCTATAATCATGGTCAGGGGATCTTTCGATTATTAAGTCTGGTGTTGAATAAAGAATTAAATCATATCAAAAAACACCTGCCGAATATTGATAAAGCCTGTTTATTATTTACCCTTTATGGCTCCTGTGGTGATCTAAAGCAAGATTTTGTTGATGGAATTTTACTCAATTCAATGCGTGAATCACTGGTTAAGGATGAAGCCGGTGCTGTAATGGTCACTTTAATTCGTGACCAGCAGGCATTTAATCATCTGCTTGGCTCCGTTAAAGAGAAGCTGGAACAGAATAAAACAGATGTGGGTCAGACAGTTCTTAATGTATTGCAGGCGAATCAAACATTGGCAAAACAATTGAAGGGCAATATTCCTTTTAATCTGGTGAATACACTGGCTGATATTAAACACCAGCAAAGTCATTTAATCTATAAAGGATTTATCGCGCAAACACCGCTGGTGTGGTTAAAACGCTTACCACGATACTTTAAAGGGATGAGTGCCCGACTAGAAAAAGCCAAAAGTGATTATCGCAGAGATGGACTGAGTCAGGGGCAAATCAGCCCCTTATGGGAAAAATATAAAAAAAAGAGCCATACAATAACAAATGAAACAAAGACACCTGACATTTTATATTTTGCAGAAGCACCCTTAGAAGAATATCGCTGGCTAATTGAGGAATTGAGAATTTCACTATTTGCCCAGGAGTTAAAAACATCACAGCCTGTTTCTGTTAAACGCCTGGAAAAAAAATGGCAAGCACTCTGTTAAATACCGCTAGTTATTCTAATGGATTATTTCTTTTGTTTAGCGAGTTTTAAACAGTCTACTTGCCAAATACATTCAGGCTGATCACAATAGTTGCTTGAGGCAGTGGCAAAACAGTCAAAGTTGCCTTCTGTTGTCTGAATTTTTCTCACTAACATTGTTTTATTCAGCTTGCTTGTTTTTATACGGTGTTGTTGGGCAATTTTTCTGATGTCAGACATGATCATTGCGATATTCCTTGTTTGAGTTAATTGGTTGATCCTTGAAGCGTCAATGACTTCTTGCTATGAAGTTATCGTCCAGGATAAGTAAAAAAAAATTGTAGTCTAAATAAATTGAAATTCAATAAAAATCAAAAAAATATTATAATAAATTGTATTAGAAGCAGTTCAGGGTAGTTTTTAATGAATGAAATTCGTTTTCGACTAGAAATCAGTGCACAGGAATACCTTCGTTATTATCAGGGTGAAGTGGACTCAGTTCAGATACGAACAACTGACGGAAGGATAATACAGTTTCCAGCCAATGCCTTACATAAATACATTACTCAAACAGGTATCAATGGCAGTTTTAGAATTGTTTTTGATGATAACAATAAAATGCTCAGCATGGAAAGAGTATCAAACTAATGCGCTGTTCTAGAGTCCTGGCATTGTTCAAACTTCAAAGTATCTATTGTCTTAAATTTTATCCGCCATTCTGGTTAATGAGAATTAAGATTCTGAAAATGGATCCGTTATGGAAGTCTGTTCGTATCCGATTACCACTGACTCGATTATCTAAAAATCCAGGCGGTGGCATGTTTGGAGGTTATCAGGCATCACTTGCTGATCCGATTGCAGCGTTGGCCTGTACTCAATCATTTCCTGGTTATGAAGTCTGGACTCGAAATCTGCAACTTGATTTTATTCGTGAAGGGCGAACCGATCTGGATTTACATTTTGATTTTTCTGAACAGCAACTCGCTGATATTAAAAAAGAAATAAATCAAAGAGGACGCGCAAACCCGGTTTTTGAATACGCTTTTTACGATCAGCATGCACAATTATGTACCCAGGTCACTTGCTGTGTTGCGATTCGTCCTGAAGGTTATAAACCTCTCTCCTCAAAAAGAGCCAGGAAAGTTAACCATTAATGTTCTACAATAAAAAATAAACACTAATCGGAATGAGGAACAAACACATGAGCAATGAACCTGCAATTTCACTTGATCCTATGTATCAACTTATCAGGGAGGGTAATATTGATGAATTTAATGCTAAAAAGCAGGCAGGAGAATATTGTAATTTAAAATCATGTGATTTTCGTTCTCTTGATTTACAGGGAATTGATGCCGTAGGGCTGGACTTTAGAGGCGCTTATTTTAGAATGTCGGACTTAAGAGGTATTGATTTCAGGGGGTCTTTACTGGATGGTGCAAGTATAAACGGGGCCAAAATTTCGGGTACTTATTTTCCTGTAGAAATATCTGCACAGGAGATTCTTCTGTCACTTGAACATGGTACGCGTTTACGTGTGAACCGGATAAAAAAGAAGAAAAAAACAAATAAACAGCAAGAAAAAATAAAGGCAATATAACGAACTGTTATATTGCCTTAGAACCATTATTATTTTTATTGTATGGTTTACTCCCCCCATCATTAATATTATTTTTTAATTAAAAATAATATTAATGATTTTAGTATTTCCGTAATTATTTTTTACCTTCCCTGAGTCCTCGGTGGTAGATGTAATGTTCCATCACTTTTTGTTTTTTTATTATTCGAGCAATTCATTTGCTTCGATATGAGTACTTTAATAAAAAAGTAACTATTCAGCATAAATTTAAAAAAAATTGAAAAAAAAAGCTTGACAGAAAAGTTATGTAATTTATTAAAACCGACATGTCTA
>JAHXHI010000403.1 GCA_025656775.1 gamma proteobacterium symbiont of Bathyaustriella thionipta | reverse complement strand
TAGACATGTCGGTTTTAATAAATTACATAACTTTTCTGTCAAGCTTTTTTTTTCAATTTTTTTTAAATTTATGCTGAATAGTTACAAAAAAGTTTAGACTTTTAAAATATCCAGGACTTCTTCTAATTCAGTTCTCAATTGAGAAATGATTTGATGACTGCGAGTGACATCCTCTTTGGACTCTTCGCCTTCAAGCTTTTGACGTGCGCCGCCAATGGTATAGCCATGCTCATACAACAGACTACGGATCTGACGGATCATAATAACATCCTGACGCTGGTAATATCGTCTATTACCACGGCGCTTCACTGGTTTCAATTTGGGAAACTCTTGCTCCCAATAGCGAAGTACATGAGGTTTTACATCACATAAATCACTGACTTCACCAATGGTAAAATAGCGTTTTCCCGGAATAACGGGAAGTTCATTATTATTCGACGCTTCCAGCATAAGCTTCTACCCGAGCCTTTAGTTTTTGTCCAGGTTTAAAAGTAACAACACGACGTGCTGAGATAGGTATCTCTTCGCCGGTTTTTGGATTGCGACCAGGGCGCTCGTTTTTATCCCTGATATCAAAATTACCAAATCCAGATAACTTTATCTGTCCACCTGTTTCAAGTGCAATTCTTAGTTCTTCATAAAAAGCTTCAACAAACTCTTTTGCTTCGCGTTTGTTAAGACCTAATTCATCAAATAATCGTTCTGCCATATCGGCTTTAGTTAGCGCCATCTTTTATCTCATTCTGTACTAAGAGCTAATCTCTAAGTTTAGCTCCATGTTGTTGCTCAAGATCACTCAATACTGCCTGGATCAGAGTATCAATCTCATCATCTTTTAAGGTACGAGATTGTTCTTGTAAGCTCAGGCTAACAGCCAAACTTCGTTTGCCTGCTTCAACACCTTCACCAATATACACATCAAACAGTTCAACCGTCACATTGCTCTGATGATTCTCTTTAAGAGAATCTTTGTCTTGAGCCAGTTCATTCTCAGCTGTTTGACGAATACAGTTAATTATAGCAGATGATTTGGTTTCGTCATCTACAATAATAGCAATATCTCTGCGAATTGCAGGGAATTTTGATAATATCTTAAATTCAGGCACTTTTGCAACTGAAATTGCATCAAATTCGAGTTCAAAAAGTATACAAGTACTTTTAACATCCATCGCTTTTGCAACCGAGGGGTGTAATGTACCCATCCATCCAACTGCCTGATTATCTTTATAAATCCTGGCTGACTGCCCTGGATGCAAAGCCGGGTTCAGTTCTGCTGAAAAATGATAAGCTGATAAATCACCACCTAGACTTAAAATTGCTTCAACATCTGCTTTTAAATCATAAAAATCAACTGCCCGTACTTTTTCACCCCATTGTTCAGGAAAGGCACTGCCATTGATAATACCAGCAATCATCACTTCCTGCAGCAGTTTGTCTTCTGTCTTGTCTGATCCGCCCGGAACAAAACGGGAACCCATTTCAAATAATCGAATTCGATTTTGCTGACGATTTTGATTATAGACCAAAGCCCCGATTAAACCAGTCCATAAACTGGTGCGCATGACTGATAAATCTTCTGATATGGGATTTGACAACTTGATCCCGGGATTATCAGGTGTAATTAAATTTTGCATTTTAGGTTCAACAAAACTATAACAAATAGCCTCCTGATAACCTAAACTCACTAAAAGCTCTTTTACTTTTAGCTCGTTAATGTGATCTTCAGGGCAGGCAGACATTGCAATAGAACCATGAGGCAAAGTAGAAGGCAGATTATCATAACCATAAATCCGACCAATTTCTTCAATGAGATCAACATCATATTCTATATCAAAACGAAATGCAGGCGCGGTTACCTGCCAGCCGTTTTCACAGTCTACCACGTTCATTTCTAATCGGGTCAGGACATCTTTCACAGTTTCATTATCTATTTCAATGCCGAGTACTTTAGTGATTTTTTCTTTTTTTAGTAAAATTGACTTTGCTTTAGGCGTATATTCATCAAATGACTGCTCAACAATTGGCCCTTCTTCACCTCCACTAATCTGCAAAATAAGCTGTGTTGCTCTTTCGATAGCCTCTGCCTGTAGCTGAGGTGAGACACCGCGCTCAAAACGATGCGATGAATCAGTATGTAAGCCGTGAGCTCGAGCTTTACCAATAATCATTTCTGGATTAAAAAAAGCACTCTCAAGAAGAATATCTTTGGTATCATCACTCACAGCAGAGCTTTCACCCCCCATAATACCCGCTAATGCCAGTGCTTGCTCATTATCAGCAATCACTAAATTATCAGCATTGAGGAAAATTTCCTGACCATCTAATAAAGTAAGTTTTTCACCTTGTGATGCCATTCTGACATTAATTTGCCCCTGAATTTTATCCAGATCGAAGGCATGCATCGGCTGGCCCAGTTCAATCATCACAAAATTAGTAATATCGACTAAAGGACTGATAGAACGATGACCACAACGACGCAGTTTTTCCTGCATCCACATCGGTGTTTTTGCCAATATATTCACATTCTTAATCACGCGGCCAGCATAACGTGGGCATGCTTCTCTGGCTTCAATATTAATATTCATAGTATCGTCAATTGAAGCGGTTTGTTTGATGATCTCGACTGCTTTCACATCATTGCGAGTCATTACACCCGTTTCACGCGCCACCCCGGCAATTGAGAAACAATCACCACGATTGGGCGTCACTCCCAGTTCAATACTGACATCATTTAATTGCAGATAATCATTAATGGTCGTGCCGATGGGCGCATCTTCAGGCAACTCCATAATGCCGTCAGCACTATCAGCCAGGCCTAATTCTTTTTCTGAACAAAGCATGCCTGAAGAAAGCACACCTCGTAACCTGGATTTCTTTATTTTAAAGTCTCCAGGCAACACAGCTTTAACCATAGCACAGGCAACTAATAAACCTTTACGTGCATTTTTGGCACCACAAACAATTTGTAAGGGTTCTTCGCAAAGCGCACCGACATCAACCAGACAAACCTGTAACTTGTCAGCATCCGGATGCTGTTCAGCACTTAATATCTTGCCCACAACAACCCCGGTATGTGTGGGTGCAACGGGTTCAATGGCATCAACTTCAAGACCAGCCATCGTTAACTGATGGCCTAACACGGCTGTTGTTAAGTCTGGATTAACCCATTCTCTAAGCCATTGTTCACTAAATTTCATCGTTTATTTCCTGGACTTTTTCTCGTTCTAATATAGGTAGAGTGGCGATATATCTTTAACTCTACCTTATCCTGTATTATTTATAGGGTGACAGCCGACACTTATGAAAACTGGCGTAAAAAACGTAAATCATTTTCAAAAAACAGCCTTAAATCATTTACCCCATAGCGCAGCATGCTCAGGCGTTCTACTCCCATACCAAAGGCAAAACCCGTGTATTTTTCACTATCAATACCTGAATGCCTGAAGACTTCGGGGTGAACCATACCGCAGCCAAGCACTTCCAGCCAGCCAGTATGACTACAAACACGACAACCTTCCCCACCGCACATAACACATTCAATATCAGCTTCTGCTGAAGGCTCAGTAAAGGGGAAATAAGAAGGTCTAAAGCGAACTTTAAGGTCTTTTTCAAAAAATTGTTTTAAGAAGTCATCTAAAATACCTTTTAAATCGGTAAAGCTGACTTCTTCATCAACCATTAAGCCTTCAACCTGGTGAAACATAGGGGTATGAGTGACATCAGAATCACAACGATAAACCCGACCAGGTGCAATCACACGCAAAGGCGGCTTTTGGGTTTCCATGGTACGAATTTGAACAGGCGATGTATGGGTTCTTAAAACGGTGTGCGGATCAAAGTAAAAGGTATCATGCATGGCGCGAGCAGGATGCGACTCTGGAATATTAAGCGCTTCAAAGTTATGGTAATCATCTTCTACTTCAGGACCGGTTTTTACTTCAAAGCCCATTTCAGCAAAGAGTGATTCAATACGCTGTAAAGTACGACTAACAGGATGCAGACCACCTATTTGTTCTCCGCGACCCGGCAAGGTGACATCAATTTTTTCTGAATTTAATTGTTCAGCCAGTGCCGATTCCTGTAAGGCTGTTTTTTTATCTGATATCGCATTCTGAACAGATTGTTTGGCTTTATTTATCACCTGGCCTGCTTTAGGGCGTTCCTCGGCTGATAACTTACCCAGCTCTTTCATCAGAGCCGTTATTTCACCTTTTTTACCTAAATATTGAACTCGAATCTGTTCCAGGGCATCAATATTATCTGCAACATCAATACCTTGTTGTGCTGCTTCAACCAGTTTGTCCAGGTTTTCCACCATGTAACCTCTATATCTTTGGAAATATCGTTTTTAGAATGTAAGTGCTACTTCAACATACCCTGTCTAAGGGTAGCTGCTTTGCTTTGACGTGCTTGGTAACCTATGATCTTCTGTGATCAAAAAAAAAGGGAAAGACTTTCGCCCTTCCCTTTTTTATACCCATCGTGACAGAAGTTTATCTGAATTCACGATGAGATCTTTTACTTATCTCTCATTGCACATGCACTGGCAAGCACTCAGAGAATTAAAGTAGACTATGCAGAAAGTGCTGCTTTTGCTTGTTCAGCAATCGCTGCAAATGCACCTTTATCAGCAATCGCCATATCAGAAAGCACTTTACGATCGATTTCGATGTTTGCTTTCTTCAGACCATTGATCATACGGCTATAGCTCAAACCATTTTCACGTGCACCCGCATTAATACGTGCAATCCATAATTGACGGAATTGACGTTTACGTTGACGACGGTCACGATAAGCGTATTGGCCTGCTTTGGTTACAGCCTGGACTGCAGCACGGTATACATTTTTACGACGACCGGAATAACCTTTCGCCTGCTTGATAACTTTCTTGTGTTTAGCATGCGCCTGAACACCACGTTTTACTCTTGCCATGTTACTTTGCTCCTGTTCTTAAATAAACGTAAGTTAAACTAAACGTAACATACGTTTGATTGCGAGAGCATCTGACTTATCAATTGAGTCAGGAGCACGTAAATGACGCTTACGCTTGGTGGTCATTTTGGTCAGGATGTGGCTGCGGTTAGCATTTCCACGTTTAATCCGTCCAGAACCTGTTACGCGAAAACGCTTTGACGCGCCACGCTTTGATTTCATTTTTGGCATAATTCACCTCTAAAAAAGTTACGCATTTTTGCTTTTGCATTCGCCTCTTATAAAATAAGGCGATAAACAAAGAGCTAAGTAAAACAACAATACTTTGACTCACTGAGCTGACTAAAGAAAGTCCAGTTAAAGAAAGCCTGATGACGGCCTCTTGTGAGTGATTGCTACTTTTTGCTTTTTGGTGCTAAAACCATTGTCATTTGACGACCTTCAAGCTTGGCACGTTGTTCAACGTTGGCCAGCTCATCAAGATCAGCAGCAACGCGATTCAGAACGTCCAGACCTAGCTCGCGATGAGCCATTTCACGACCGCGAAATCTTATTGTTACTTTGGTTTTGTCACTATTTTCAAGAAAGCGAGTCAGGTTGCGTAATTTGACCTGATAATCACCTTCTTCAGTACCGGGTCTGAGTTTAACCTCTTTGACCTGTGTTTGTTTTTGTTTTTTCTTTTCCTGAGCCTTTTTCTTTTTCTGCTCAAAAATAAACTTGCCGTGATCCATTACACGACAAACGGGAGGTTTTGCGGTCGGCGCAATCTCCACAAGATCCATTTCACTCTCATTGGCTAATTTTTTGGCTTCTGCAAGGCCCATAATCCCTGCTTGTTCCCCGTCGGCGTCAATTACTCGAATTTCTCTGGCGGTAATATCATCATTGATACGGGTTTTGCTTGAATTTGATTTATCAAACTGTCTTCTTGGGGTTGCGATGGGTTTTATCTCCTAAAAATTAACCATTTATACTTGTGTTTTATTGAACGCGATATTTTAGTAAACTTTTTTATGAAAAGCCACCCTATTCTTTAACTAAATAGCACACAAAGGCGGCTTTATCCGAATAATTGCTGAAAAATTGAGCTAAAAGCCGGTATTACAAACCAAATTGTTGTATTTCTTCAGACAGTTTGACAATGAAGTCATCAGCACTCATTGCGCCCAAATCTTCGCCATTACGCGTTCTTACTGCAATCGTGTTATTTTCAATTTCTCTATCACCCACAACCAGAATATAAGGAATACGCGCTAAAGTATGTTCACGGATCTTAAAGCCGATTTTTTCATTTCTCAAATCAGACTCAACCCGTAAGCCGGCTTTTTGCAGTGTCTTAACAAAATCATTGACATAGTCTGCCTGCTTGTCAGTAATCCCCATAACAACCGCTTGTACCGGTGACAACCATAGAGGCATTTTACCTGCATGTTCTTCAATCAAAATACCAATAAAACGTTCTAATGAGCCGAGAATAGCACGGTGAATCATTACAGGAACCTGTTTCTCACCCTGTTCATCAATATAATGAGCATCCAGTCGACCCGGCATTGAAAAATCAACTTGCGCCGTACCACATTGCCAAACCCGGCCAAGACAATCTTTTAGAGAAAATTCAATTTTTGGTCCATAGAAAGCACCTTCACCCGGCTGCAGTTCCCAGTCCAGATTTTTACTGTCTAATGAGGCTTCTAAAGCAGCTTCTGCTTTATCCCAAACGTCATCTGAACCCACTCGCTGTTCAGGACGTGTGGATAGTTTTACCAGCACGTCAGTAAAACCAAAGTCTTTATAGACATCAAAGAGCAGATCAATAAAGGCCGATATTTCACTCTGGATCTGATCTTCGGTGCAGAAAATATGGGCGTCATCCTGAACAAAATTTCTGACTCGCATTAAGCCATGCAGGGTCCCTGAAGGCTCATTACGGTGACAGGAACCGAATTCTGCCATACGTAAAGGCATATCACGATAAGATTTCAGGCCGGTATTAAAAATCTGAATATGACAGGGGCAATTCATTGGCTTAACCGCATAATCACGGTTTTCGGATGCGGTGGTAAACATCATGTCACTGAATTTATCCCAATGACCTGACTTTTCCCATAAACTGCGATCCACTACCTGAGGGGTACGCACTTCCTGATAATTGTGCTCTTTCAGTACTTTTCTGACGTATTGCTCAACTTCCTGATAGATAATCCAGCCTTTATCATGCCAGAACACCATACCTGGTGCTTCTTCCTGCATGTGAAACAGATTTAACTGTTTGCCCAGTTTACGATGATCGCGTTTCTCTGCTTCTTCAAGACGATGCAGATAGGCTTTCAAATCTTTTTTATTGCTCCAGGCAGTACCATAAATACGCTGCAGCATTTCATTATTAGAATCACCACGCCAGTAGGCACCTGCCAGTTTCATTAGTTTAAAGGCTTTAATCTTGCCGGTTGATGGGACATGCGGGCCACGACAAAGGTCGATAAAATCACCTTGCTGATAGAGGGATAAGTCTTCATTAGCAGGAATACTTTCAATAATTTCAGCCTTATAGTCTTCACCCATTTCTTTAAAAAACTGCACAGTTTCATCACGAGTCTTTACAGAGCGTTCTATTTTCAGGTTGGCTTTGGCCAGTTCAGCCATTTTTTTCTCAATAGCAAGCAAATCTTCTGGCGTAAAACTCTCCGCATAAGAAAAGTCATAGAAGAAACCATCTTCTATGACCGGACCAATAGTCACCTGCGCCCCGGGGAATAACGATTGCACAGCCTGTGCCATTAAGTGTGCTGCAGAATGACGAATCACTTCCAACCCTTCAGCATCACGTTCAGTAATAATGGCTAATTGCACATCACTATCAATAAGGTATGAGGTATCAAGTAACTGACCGTCTATTTTCCCCGCAAGAGCGGCTTTTGCCAGACCGGGACCAATATCGGCAGCCACATCATAGATTGAAACAGCAGAGTCAAATTCTCGAGAAGAGCCATCAGGCAGAGTTACTACAGGCATGATATGAACCAATTAGTTATATTATTAAAAAAGCCTGCCATTATAACCCACTAAATAAATTGCTTAAAGTGCACAATACCTATATTTATCAGAGAATTCATACAGAGAAATTAAAATAGCGAGCAACGTCGCCAAAGAAAAATATTATCAGGTAAATTTAAGAAAAGTCCTACAGTCATGAAGCAAGACTATATTTATACTAGAAGTTAAAAATCAAAGTGCAATTATTCAGTCTAAGTTTGTTTAATTACAACCATTAAACTGATGACAGCTTACTCAGTCATTAGCCACAAAACCACATTTAAATCAAAAAGTTAAACAGAAAAAACCATTACCAGACTAACATTATATTATGGATAATAAACACTTAACTACACAGGTGCAATATGGATAGCACGGAGCAGGTATCGGATAAACTCCTGCACGAAATCATACAATTAGAAGTTGAAATTGATAAAGTGATGGCACTCAATGGCAATCGTGAAGATTTTGTTGTGAAACAATACCGCAAATTTATACAGGCTAAAAGAAACCGATTAAAAAAAATAAACTTTAATTATAAAGATCAGTTTCATCCGATAGCCAATAAATAAACTATTCCGGCGAAAACAAGCTAGAGAGAGTTGAAATAACAACCCATCCAGCTCAGAGCACGGCGGAATTTTAAAGCCTATTCTCCCAGACAAATACCCAGACTTCTCAAACTGTTTAGCAAGGGATGATTATCAGGAATAATACGCCGATTACCGGCAATTTCTTCTAAAGGAACGGGCACTGCATAACCGCCTCGTTCAGCAACCATAAATCCTGATTTTTCCTGTGCAATCAGCTCAACTGCCTTCGTGCCCAGCTTGGTTGCCAGTATTCTATCGGCAGCAGATGGCGTACCACCTCGCATCACGTGTCCTAGACTGGTCAAACGTGTTTCAAGTCCGGTTAGTTCAGCCAATCGATGGGTTAAATGCATCGCAGCACTGCCTTCGTATTCAGTTGGAATCTCACTATTATCCTTAGGACGAGCACCTTCTGCCACCGCAACAATTGAAAAACGTTTGCCCTTGCGGTTTCTGCCGATCAGGGATTTTTTAATGACATCAATATCATAGGGAATTTCCGGGATTACGATCACATCGGCTCCACCGGCTAATCCCGAAGCGGCTGTTAACCAACCGGTATTATGGCCCATCACTTCGACCACCATCACACGGTGATGACTTGAAGCCGTTGAATGCAGTCGATCAATGGCTTCGGTGGCAATTTCAACCGCAGTATCATAGCCAAAACAGGCATCCGTTCCCCACACATCATTATCAATGGTTTTGGGCAGGGTAATAATTTTCATATCTGTTTTTTTCAATAAACGCATGGCGTTTTTCTGTGTACCGCCGCCGCCAATACACACTAACGCGTCCAGATGTAATTTATGGTAATTGGCGTCAGCCTGAGCAATAGTATCAATAACTTTATCACCCACTGACATTTTATGCGGCTTGTCACGACTGGTCCCTAATATAGTGCCGCCCAAGGTCAGGATCCCAGATAGACTGTCACCGGCAAGCCGTTCATAGCGATTTTCTGCCAGACCTCTAAAACCATCCAGAAAACCAATTACTTCCATATCATATTGATTAATTGCCGCTTTTGCCACGCCGCGAATCGCTGCATTCAGTCCCTGACAGTCACCGCCTGCAGTCAGGATACCAATGGATTTTGAATCATTACTCATAGCTGTTTTGTTTCACACCTTCAATTAAAATTGAGACTATAATAAAAAATAAAAACAAAATCATTATGCAAATGATTTTTTCTTGATCCATGTTCCACACATGATAAATTTCAAATTATAGATAACACATATTTTAAAAAATTTAAGCCAGTGCTTTTGAGCGTAAACTTCTTAGTTTTGCCAGCTCAGGTTCGCGTTTTTTTACATCTTTATAGGATTTTTTAAAATAGGATCGCAGTGATTTTTTGACATTTTTGGCAGCATTTTTTGCAGGGATATCCTTGAGTACACAGAAAATTGCCAGAGAATACGTAATATCATATTGTGACAGATAGGCATTACGATTAACAGTTGTCGGCTGGCAGCTGCCGCAGGTAATATTACGATAAACAAAAGCACTATTAGCGAACATCAAACCAAAACCAAGAAAAACAGCCAGCACTTCAGTTGCCTGAGGCCAGTTATCTTCTCCTCCAGGAGGTAA
This sequence comes from gamma proteobacterium symbiont of Bathyaustriella thionipta, assembly GCA_025656775.1. Lineage (GTDB taxonomy): Bacteria > Pseudomonadota > Gammaproteobacteria > GRL18 > GRL18 > GRL18. Next base: position 7,124 of record JAHXHI010000403.1, on the reverse strand, counting down.
ATCCACAGCCATAGAGCCCAGGTGATGTGCCAGAGTATGTGCAAAAGTAGCAATAATCGCTTCCGGATTTTTTACCTGTCGCGGATCATAAAGGATAGGTAAACGCGCTTCGTATGGCGCAGCGACCGGTTCAATGCCCTGCATATTGCGCACAGCACCTGATAGCGCAATTCTTGCCGGCTGTGTCACACAACTTTGTTCTGTGGTCAGTCGGCATGGCCAATGTGTAAGGGCAGCATATTCTCTGACTTTATCAAAAATAATTTGTGCCATTTCTTCACTGCTGTTTGCCTCACCGGGAAAATATTTATTCGATGGCTCAACAAGAGTTGTCTGATTGAAGAAAATATCCGCATTAAAATTACGCAGGGCCCATTCAAACAAATCAAATTGCCATTGCACTGATTCTTCATCCAGAACCGGGGAAGTTTTTAAAAAATCAAAAAACACAGAAGCCTCTTAAATTAATTATGTGAAAATGCATAATACACCTATTTACTCAATCAGGTGACACCTTTATCAAGCAATTTGTCAAAAAAGTTAAGTTTCTGTGCTTATTGTTTTATTTGAGTCACCATTAGCTCAATACTGTTTAATGCCGAGGGATAATCAAACAATTCAATTTGTTGACCCAGTTGTTCTGCTACAGAACCAAAATTTTGCACCAGGAGTACCTGTTTTTCTAAAAAGAAGGCATTGGCCTGGGTATCATCATCCTTTAATAAGGCTTTGAGCCTTTCCAGTATTTCTTGCAGAGCAGCAGGAGTTGCGTCATGCTCATTAATTTCCACAGCGTCTGAGGTGATGTTATTAAGGACATTGTGTAAATTGGTAAATTCAGTTTGTAACTCTTTAAGCAGTGGTTCAATCAGATTGCCATTTTCTTTTTTATTATAATGATGCAGTATTTTTTCCAGTGTTTTACTGGTTTCCTGTAGTTGTATCAGACCCAGAGTACCGGCAGAACCTTTTATAGTATGTGCAAGACTTCGGGCTTGTTCGAACATGTCAGTACTCATATTATCATTTATTTGATGTATGTCTTTTTTGTGAGTGTGTTCAAATTGCTTTAATAATCTCAGATAAGCCTCCACATCACCACGCAAATTACGTACCCCTATCTCTGTATTGATTCCATCAATGACTGTCAACTGTTTATATAAAGAAGTGCTGTCATCATCCGCCGCTAAAGACGTCATTTTTTCTGAAGACATTATTGTCTCATGCTTTGGCAGCCATTTTATAAGTGTTGCATAAAGGTTTTCAGGAATAACAGGTTTGGCCACAAAGTCATTCATACCCACATCCAGACAAGCCTGCCGATCATCTTCAAAAATATTCGCCGTCATTGCCAAAATGGGCAGTTTGACTGTGGTATCCATAGAGCGGATTAATCGGGTGGCTTCCAGACCATCCATCTCTGGCATCTGGATATCCATCAGGACAAGATCATAAGCTGACTCTGATACCTGTTTTACCGCTTCACGACCATTTTCTGCGGTATCAATTTTTACCCCGGCTGTGCTTAACAACTCGACCGCCACCTCACGGTTAATGGCATTGTCCTCAACTAATAGAATATGTGAGCCATAATATTGATTCCTCAGCACCATTTCTGCATCTTTTACTGTTTCAGTGACTTCAACCAGTTTACTTTGACCACATCCCAGCCGTGCAGTGAACCAGAAAGTACTGCCAATACCCTGTTCACTTTCTACTCCAGCTTCTCCCCCCATCATCTGCGCCAGATGGTGGGTAATCGTTAAACCTAATCCGGTACCACCATATTTTCGTGTGGTGGACAGATCCGCTTGTTCAAAAGCATTAAATAGTGTGGCTAACTTATCAGGAGCAATACCAATACCTGAATCCTGAACTTCAAAACGTATCAATAAGGCATCACCCTGTTGTTCAAGTTTTCTGGCTCGTAAATAAATACTGCCATGATCGCTAAACTTGATCGCATTGCCGACATAGTTAATCAGTGCCTGACGCAAATGAGTGGTATCACCAATGAGCCACTTGGGTACATCATCGCTATCCACCTCAATGATCAGCCCCTTGGCACTTGCCTGCTCATATAAAAGAGACTGGGTATGATCAAAAACAGAATTCAGGTTAAAGTTTGTTTTCTCCAGAATCAACTTTCCTGATTCAATCTTTGAGATATCGAGAATATCATTAATAATAGAAAGCAAATGATTGGCTGCAATATTGACCTTACCAAGGCGCTCCAACTGCTTAGCGTTCAAACCATTATTTTTCATCAGATGGATAAAACCAAGAATAGCATTCATGGGAGTACGGATCTCATGACTCATATTGGCCAGAAATTCACTTTTTGCCTGATTAGCAGCATCTGCTTTTTCCTGTGCACCTTTTAATTGTTCGGTACGCTCTTCCACCATTTGCTCAAGGTGACGACGATGTCGATTTAATTCAACACCCAGACGTTCTTTTTCAGTAATATCTTCCTTAATAGCCAGATAATGAGTGATAGAGCCATTTTCCTGAATAATCGGGGTGACATGGGCAAACTCAATAAAATCACTGCCATCCTTACGTTTATTATAAAATTTGCCTTTCCAGTGCTGTCCAAGTTTTAATGTTTTCCAAAGCTTGGTATAGGTTTCTAATGGCGTCTTACCAGACTGCAGAAAACGTGGATTCTGTCCCATCACTTCTTTTACCGTATAGCCGCTATTTCGCACAAACGCTTCATTAACATATTCAATCTCGGCATTTAGGTTAGTAATAACAATATTTGCCGGACTCTGCTCAACCGCCTGAGCCAGCTTATGCAGGGTTTCTTCAGTTTTCTTTCGCAGTGTGATGTCCTGAAAAGCAATCACCACACCACTGAGTTGCTCTGCCCGATGAACAGGATGGGACCAGTATTCTACAGGAAAACAACTGCCATCCTTGCGCCATAAAACCTCATTGTCAATATGAAAACCTTTATCTTGTTTCATACTCCGATACATCGGGCATTCCTCCTTGGGATAGGCTTTACCATCAGGTCGTTTACTATGGCATAGCTCATGAAGATCATGACCGATCAAGCCATTTTTTTGTTCATAGCCCAGCATCTTCATGCTGGCAGGATTGGCAAAGGTACAGATACCCTGCATATCGACTCCCACAATACCCTCCGCAGTGGAGTCCAGCAGATCCCTGAACTGACGCTCCTGTTCCAGTAACTGGATCTCATCCAGTTTTCGCTGGGTCACATCCTGAAAAAAGCCTCTGATACTCAACAGCTTTTCATGTTCATCTCTTATGGGTTCACCATGACACTCAACCCAGCGAATTTCACCATCAGATCGAATAATACGATAGTTCATATGGTGTAACTGTCCCTTTGTTACTGCTCGCTGCAATGAATCCAGTGTTGCTTCTTTATCATCAGGATGTATCAGTTCCGAAAGCAGTTCCGGGCCAACATGCGCCTGATGCTCAATACCAAAAATATGGAAGATTTCATCTGACCAGACTGCCTGCATTGTCCGGGTATTGAGCTCCCAGTTACCGATTTTTGCCTGTATCTGTGCTTCTTCCAGCAGAGCCTGATTTTTTTTCAGTACTTGTTCTATGCGTTTACGCTCCAGTATTTCATGCTTAAGTGCCGCAGTACGGTCTGCCTGCCGGTAAAGCAAGAGCATATTAAGTAACAACCCCGTAAGCACACAAATATAAGATACTTTTTTTAGCCCATGTGCCAGATCAAATTCTAAGTCAAAGACGTCATGTGAGGCAGGCATAAATAATGTCTGCCCAGCCAGACTGACAATCAGTGCCAGAACCAGCCAATGTTCAAGCGTCTTGACACGCCAGTCACCTGCACGTAAATAACCAATCAATGCCAGTAAAAAAAAGACACTGGCTAAAAGCTCCTGTGGACGATGTAGATACTGAAACTCTGACCATTGAGCTTTTGGCAGAGGAATAAAACTAAAAAAAGAAAACAGCTAAGAGTGAATACGGCTGTTCCCCAGTATACAGTTGATTCTTTAATCAGACCCGCTTCACCCAGACGTTGTTCACGCTGACTGGCAAGGAGGCCGATATAAAGCATGACCGCAAGGAAAAAGCGTGAGGCAAACCAACTCCATGGGATCAATGAAGATGGCAGGGAAGGTGTCAAAGGTGTCAGCCATGTGCTGGTGACCAGAGTATGAAAGCAATCTAACAGGGCAGTACCCAGAAACCCGGCACCAATAAACAAAAAGGTATTACTTGGGCGACTATAATAACGTACCAGTGCCACGACTCCGACCATAAGCGCCAGTAGTGTGGCAATAGTTTCTAACAGCGTATGAAATTGTGCACTGCTGCGCCAGTCGCCATAAAAATCCTGAATCAAAAAATAAGACAATAGCAGACCAATACCCACAAACCAGTAGAGGATTGTGCGCTGCCGTGCCCTGCTTTCAAGTAGAGAATGTTGAAGGCTTGAATCTAACATCGAAAACATCTCTATATCGGAGAGTGATTTATTATTAGTATGACAGCTTATGGATAAATATTTTTATACATTGCACCTGTAATTTAAGTCTAGCATAAAATTCACTAATCTCATGCCAGTGGGATCTGATTGCAGTAAAAGATGAATAAGACCAGTAATAGCATTCATCGGTTTTCCAGCATCATTCGTAAGACATTAGCCAATCAATGATTATAATCAATAACAACAGCAATTTTTCTGGTGAGTATAATCATGTAATAGTAGTTTTTGACGATGTCTGATCACTATCACCTGTACCTGCTGAGACTGTGCCTCCCTGGTATTTACGGGCAATTTTAACAAACGCATCAAAACAGGTCAGAAAAGCATCGGTTATATCCGGATCAAATTGCTGACCACTTTCATTAGAAATAATCGTCCTTGCTTCTTCAAATGACATGGCTGATTTGTAAATTCTTTGTGAAATAAGCGCATCAAAAACATCCGCTACTGCCATAAGACGGGCAGAGAGTGGTATCTCATCACCCACTAATGAATCAGGATAACCACTGCCATCCCAGCGCTCATGATGCCAGTGGGCAATCTCTTTGGCCAAAGCCAGAAACTCGACATCTTGCTGCACATCTTTTTCAGCACGCTCAATAGCCTGTGCTCCAAGTTGGGCATGAGTTTTCATGATTTGCCATTCCTCATCATTTAATTTGCCCGGTTTCAGCAAAACATGATCAGGAATCCCCACTTTGCCTATGTCATGTAATGGCGCTGAACGAGTCATTAATTCAATAAATTGATCAGAGAGCATTTCATTAAAACGTGGATGTTTTTGCAGTTGTCTTGCCAGGGCCTGGACATAGGACTGAGTACGCAGAATATGGTCACCCGTCTCAGGATCTCGTGTCTCTGCCAGATGTGCCAGAGCACGTATACTGATCGCTTGAATAGTCTGATTTTCTGCCATACGTCGAGAAACTTCAGCTTCAAGGTAAACATTCTTATCATGAAGAAAGTCACTGGCCTGTTTTAACACCAGATGATTTTTTACCCTGGCCAGTAAAATAGCAGATATTGCCGGCTTGCTTATATAGTCAACCGCTCCCAGGTTTAAACCTTTTTCTTCATTGCTCATTGCTTCCATTGCCGTCACAAAGATCACAGGAATATCCTGAGTCAATGGATTTTGTTTTAACCGTGAGAGCACGGTATAACCATCCAGTCCCGGCATGGTGACATCAAGAAGAATTAATTGAGGGCGAGGCTCTGTTAATGATATATCAAGCGCCCGCTGGCCGGAATTAGCAGCACGCACACGATAGAATGGGCTCAGGATCTGGCTCATACTCGCTAACACGGTTGGTTCATCATCAACAATAAGAATAGTGGTTTCACTCATAAATTTTCGTCAGGTTAAGAAAATCATATAAAATTATAGTTTTATATTAAAGTGTAGGATAAATTAAACATTTAACCATAAGAATGATTACCTATTTTGGAGTTTAACAATGAACATATCTCCCGCTTCATCTATCCAATTGTTTTAAATTTTGCACGCTCAATTATTAGTATTTTAATATATTGGCAAATAGTTATAGACTGCATTTAAAATAACGTCTATAATGTGTTGATTATTATAAATGAGCAGATGTAAGGAGAAACCGAATGCTCTCTCAAAACCATAAATCTATTATAGTCACACTCACTTCTGTTGTGATTGGTATTACTACTCTGGGGGGAGTCGTCAACGCTCAGCAAGGAGTCGTCAACGCTCAACAAAATGTCGTCAACGCACCACAAACCGTTGTCAATACTCAGCCAAATAACTTCAATATGCAGGACTATCAGTTTCCACCTGCTAATGCCGTACCACAAATTAAAACACAGTCAGCTTCTGCTGTGAGTCAAATGGCCAAACCTGTTACAAATAAGCAGCCGCGCAGACTGGCACAAGCTTATCCAATGCCTTATCCGGCACAGGCTCGTCCAGCACCAAGACCGGCGCCTTATGGTGCACCTCGTCCCCCTGCTTATGGTTCAGCACCTTATGGTGGTCCTGGCGCAAGACCAATGCCTGCTCCTTTTCCAGCACCTATGCGCTCTGGTCCCGGGACACCACCACCTTATGGCATGCCTTATAATAATCGACCTCCTGCTTACGGCAACCCCTATAGCAATGGCCCCTATAATCGCGGCCCGTACAACCCCTATAACCGCGGTCCCTATAATAACAATAATGGTCCTTTTGGTAACAGCCCGTTTAAAAACTTTGGCGGCGGACCATTCAATAGTAATTCAGCTCCCTGGGAAACATGGCCATTTGGTGCACGTGACAGCTTTTGGAGTCGTAAAGAGTTCCCTTTTAATGAACAGAACCCAACAGACTGGTTTCAGCCAGGTGATCCTAAAGAAGGCATGGCCGTCATGTGGGATGATTTGATTGCAGCACCTGATGATCTGGGTACCATGCCCGGCGGCTGGAATGTGCCTTCAATCAGTGTACCCAATCCCGTCGATTTAGAAGATCAGTTAGAAGAAGCCAGTAAGGAAATTCCTGACTTAATCCGTATCTATAACGACTAGTACCTAAACACATTAATTTTGACCGATTAACTTTTCATATGCCCGATTCAACTTACTTCGGGCACCATCCACATTAAACATCCAG
>JAHXHI010000214.1 GCA_025656775.1 gamma proteobacterium symbiont of Bathyaustriella thionipta | reverse complement strand
CTAAAAGTTACATTAGGATCCTCTAATTGCTAAATGTCAAGATTTTTTTGGAAAATGTAAACTTACTGCGAAAAGTTTATTCCTGTCCTTATTTTATCCCTTGTATAATAATGACTTTTCGGTTCACCGGACTTTGCTGTTTCCCTGACTTTATACGCAATTAGCCTCAAAAAGAAGTATTTGTTGACTAATTACAGTCTGTTCACAGAATAATTTATGGCCCCATTTGCTTCATAACAGTTGAAGCAGACTTATATAACACTGTACCCGAAACCAACTTTAGTCATTTTGACGACGCAAGAAAGCAGGGATATCAAGATATTTTAAATCTTCACTTTCGGTTGTATATTCATCGCCTGAAACTTTTTTAGTGATCACAAGCTCTTCTTCAACAATTGAATTTGAGTCAATTGATTGAATATTTTCTGCTCGTTTTTGATCAGGCTTAACTAACTTCATTTCCGGCTTTTCTATGACGACCTTATCAACCGCACCAATACCAGTGGCAACAACAGTCACACGCATTTCACCATTCATCTCCGGTTCAATGACCGTACCCACCACAACTGTGGCATTATCAGCAGCAAACTTCTTAATTGAGTTACCTACATCTTCAAATTCACCAATAGACATATCCATGCCGGCGGTCACATTCACAAGAATACCCTTGGCACCTGAAAGATCAACATCTTCAAGTAATGGACTGGAGATGGCACGTTCAGCAGCATCAACAGCGCGCTCTTCACCAGTGGCACTACCGGTACCCATCATTGCCATGCCCATTTCTGACATCACAGTACGCACATCAGCGAAATCCACATTGATTAAACCTGGGCGGGTAATTAATTCGGCAATACCCTGAACCGCATTTAATAACACATTGTTTGCTTCTTTAAATGCGTCCAGTAAGGTCGTACCTTTACCAAGAACAGACTGAAGCTTTTCATTAGGGATAGTAATTAATGAATCAACATATTCACGCAATTCACCGATACCTTCGTCTGCCTGCCCCATACGGCGTGGACCTTCCCATGGAAAAGGTTTGGTTACCACAGCAACCGTCAGAATACCCATTTCTTTTGCCAGTTCAGCAACAATTGGTGCTGCACCAGTACCTGTCCCTCCCCCCATACCGGCAGTAATAAATAACATATCAGTCCCTGCAATTGCTTCCATGATTCGCTCACGATCTTCAATTGCGGCTTCACGTCCAACGCCTGGATTTGCGCCTGCTCCTAAACCTTTGGTAATTTCATTACCAATTTGTAATACGGTACGTGCTGATGAATTTGCCAATGCCTGTGCATCAGTATTGGCACAAATAAAATCAACCCCATCCAGATTACTGTTTGCCATGTGCTCAACAGCATTACCACCACCACCGCCAACACCCATTACCTTAATGACTGCACGATCACTTGATGTATCCATTAATTCAAACATTCCTATTACTCCTTCTCACGCCAATGAAAAAAAAATTAAAATTAAAAACTCACTCATCCCAACTTACTGCTAATCTCTTGAATGCCCGATGACACTCAGCACAACATCTCTGTTAAAAATTTCCCTGAAACCACTTCTTCATCTTGCTAAAAATACCAGAAAAACCTTTGTGGTCTGAAAATTCAAAACCACTTATTTCCTGATTCTGTTTACCAAAAAGTATTAATCCCACACCTGTTGCAAATCTGGGATCTTTAACCATATCATTTAAACCATCCACATCCAGGGGCGTGCCAATTCTCACCGGCATATGAAACACTTCTTCTGCCAATTCAACGGCCCCTTCCATTTTTGAACTACCGCCAGTTAATACCACACCAGAAGCACAAAATTCTTCTAAACCACTACGCTGCAACTCACTTTTAATAAGTGTAAATAATTCTTCATATCGAGGCTCTATTACTTCTGCCAGCACCTGCCGCGCTAAACGTCTTGGCGGTCTATCACCCACACTGGGCACTTCAATTGTTTCTTCCGGATTCGTTAACTGACGTAGTGCACAGGCATATTTAATTTTAATTTCTTCTGCATATTTAGTCGGCGTTCTTAAAGCCACAGCAATATCGTTAGTTACCTGATCACCAGCAACAGGAAAAACTCGTGTATGGCGAATAGCACCATTAATTAAAATAGCCACATCAGTCGTACCACCACCGATATCAACCAGACACACACCCAAGTCTTTTTCATCTTCTGTCAATACGGAATAACTGGATGCTAATTGTCCTAGAATAATATCATCTACCTCTAAATCACAACGATGGATACACTTAACAATATTTTGCACGGCACTTTCAGCACCTGTCACCATATGTACATCAACTTCAAGGCGTACACCGGACATACCAATCGGTTCGCGAATACCTTCTTGTTCATCAATTAAAAACTGTTGTGGTAGCACATGAAGAATTTTTTGATCCGTTGAAACGGCAACGGCCCGTGCAGCATCCATTACTCGCTCAAGATCTTCGGGAGTCACTTCTTTATCTCTAATAGCAACCATACCATGAGAGTTAAGGCTGCTAATATGACTCCCTGCAACACCCGCAAAAACAGAATGAATTTCACAGCCCGCTATTAACTCTGCTTCTTCAATTGCTCGTTTAATTGATTGCACAGTTGATTCAATATTGATAACAACACCCTTCTTCATACCACGAGCTGAATGTTTACCCATGCCGATAATTTCACTATCACCATCCACACCCACTTCAGCAACTATTGCAGAGATCTTGGATGTACCAATATCAAGGCCAACAATGAGGCGTTTATCATTTCGCTTGGTCATATGCCTATTTATTCCTGTTCTGTTCTCTGCTCTTATTGTTAAGAGCCTTTTTTTGTAATGATTGCTTTAATCCAGTGTCTAAAGAGTCAACCGCTCTCCATTTAACACTAAATCCATTTGAATAACGTAAATCTGCCGATTCAACCGAACTCAGGTATTGGTTCAGTTGTCCAGAAAAAACATCAATAAAACGTTCAAGCTGCTGCATAATGTTTTCTTTACCTAACTGAAGATCCAAGTCGTTATCCAGAAAAAGTTTTAGCATCCAACTGCGCCTTTTATTCATCCCACACTGTTTAACACCTAAGCCAAGCTGTTTTAATTTTTTAATCATGTTCACACAATTTTTTAATATGTCTTCAGCATGACTATGAGTGCCCGTTAACAAAGTCATTTTGGCAAACTGCTGCTTTTGCTTATCCGTCAATACTGGATTAAAAACAATGCCATATTGGCTTAATAACTGAGTATCATTCAAATTGTTATTTGCCTCTACTGATAACCAACGTGCTACAGGTTTATGCTCAATAATTTTAAGTAATAGTTTATTGGGCCACACTTTTCTTACTGAAACAGATTTTACCCAGGGTAGTTTAGTCAGTAATTCAGCTCTTAGTTCACCCACATTTAAACTAAAAAAACCACCATTTAACGCTTTTGCTGTCACATTTTGTAACTCATTACTTTTCTGGTTTCCCAGTTGGTTGATTAATTCAACTTTTGTAAATGGAAAATTACCCGGTTTATTAAGCCAGCTGACAAACAACCAGGTTGAACTTAACAGCCCCATTAATATTATCAATAAAAGCAACCTTGTCAGCACTTTACTCGTTGAGACTTCTGATTTTTCATCGCCGCTATTCCCCATGATTTACAGCAGTTGCCAGAATCTGAAAAATCAGATCATCAAATTCAATTCCATAATGCTTTGCAGCCATAGGCACTAAGCTGTGATCAGTTAAACCCGGAACCGTATTAATTTCAATTAACCAGAACTTTCCCCGCTCATCACACATAAAATCGACTCTTCCCCATCCCGTTGCACCAATACAATCAAATGCATCAAGAATAAGTGTTTGATATTTTTTTTCCAGCTCATCATCCAGACCACATGGACAATGATAAAGGGTATCATCACTCACATATTTGGCATGAAAATCATAAAAATCACGAGGCGTTTCCAGTCTGATCAATGGCAGTGCCTGACCTGCTAAAACCGCCCCGGTATATTCTTTACCAACAATCCACTTTTCAACTAAAATTTCATCGTCATAACTGGCTGCAGATTTCAAAGCATTAAGTAAAGAGTCCTTGTCATCAGCTTTATTCATGCCAATACTTGAACCTTCATGAGCAGGTTTTACCATCACCGGAAAACCCAATGCTCCAGCTACCTGCTCAAGTAATAAGTTCACTGTGTTTTTATCTTCTGATAACACCATTGCTGCTTTAACCAGTTCAAATGCCGGGGTCGGTAAACCTCGGCCAGACCATAGCAGTTTAGTTCTTAGTTTATCCATACCAATAGCAGAAGCAGCAACATGACAACCTGTATAAGTAATACCAAGTGCTTCCAGCACCCCCTGAACAACACCATCTTCGCCACCACGTCCGTGCAGTGCAATAAATGCGATATCAATTTTTTCTGAAGTAAGCTGCTGGCAAACACTGCCATGTTCGCCACGCTTGTTGAAACGTAAATCAAGACCGAACGCATCAACGCCTTTGCGTATAAGTGCGTTCAATGCTGCCTGGCCGCTTTTTAAAGAAACTTCTCTTTCTGCAGAATCACCACCCATTAAGACGGCAACTCGTCCCAGTGCCTCTGGTTTGATAGAAACAGCTTCGATAAAATCAGTTTGTTTATTGCCTTTTTTTAACATTTACATCCACAGTTTAATTTAATATTCACCGATAACTCTTACTTCTGTTTCTAACTTTATTTGGTGTTGTTTTAATACTGTCGCTTTAATTTCATTAATCAGTGTTTCAACGTCTTTTGCTGTTGCAGCGCCATTATTAACAATAAAGTTGGCATGTTTTTCAGAAATCTGTGCACCATTAATTGACTTCCCTTTTAAACCACATGATTCAATTAATCTTGCCGCGTAATCATTATCCGGATTTTTAAAAACCGAACCTGCATTAGCCTGTTTGGTCGGTTGCGTTGCTGCCCGCTTTGCAAGTAAACGTTTAATTTCTAATTTACTTTGTTTTAATCCCTGCACATCTTTTTCAAAACTAAACACACCACTTAAAAACCATTCTTGGCCCGGTGTTTCACCCTTATTTATAGTGGCTGCTTTTCTTGCTTCAACTTTTCGATATTGAATAATAAATTCATCCGGCTTTCTGCTGATAAGTTCACCGTGATGATTAATCATTGTGACACTCACGACATGTCGCCATATCTCTCCACCAAAAGCACCTGCATTCATAGCCAGAGCTCCGCCTATTGTTCCTGGTATGCCTGATAAAAACTCCGCACCATTAAGTCCCAGGTGAGCAGCCTTTCGGGAAAATATTGCACAGGCCACACCGGCCTGGGCAGTGATCAGACATTTTGCACGTCCACTGGTTTGTTCATACTCATCAGCACATTGAATAGCCAATTTGTTTAACACTCCATTGGTACTGATAATAAGCCCTTTTACACCGCCATCTCTAATCAGTAAATTACTTCCTAAACCAACCCAGTTAACTGCGGTATTCTCCGGCAGTATTTTTAAAACTGCTTGTAAATCATCTGCATTGTGTGGTTGATACCAACATTCCGCCTTACCACCAATACGCCATGTAGTATATCGAGCAAGCGATTCTTCAAATCTTAGTTGCCCCTGTAATTTACCTGAGTCCTGTGCCTCTGATAATTGATTTTGTAATGCTGACATCATGACAGCCATTATTTATCAGCCTTAAAAAAATCATAGATATCCGCCCCAATAACACCCACGTTACCCGCACCCAGCGTTAGTAAAATATCACCATCTTTTATGGTTTCGTTTAATACCTCATTAATCTCTTCATATTGCTCAATAAAAATGGGATCAACCTTGCCACGATTTCTAATAGAACGACTGAGTGCGCGAGAGTCAGCGCCAGCAATAATAGCTTCACCTGCCGAATACACTTCAAGTAGAAGCAATTGATCTACCTGACTTAAAGCATGGACAAAATCTTCAAATAAATCTCGTGTTCTGCTATAACGATGTGGTTGAAATAGTACCACCAGACGTTTTTCCGGCCAGCCGCTTTTAATCGCCTTAATGGTTGCTTCCACCTCACTTGGATGATGACCATAATCATCCACCAACATCGCTTTGTGTCCATTAAAATCGAGTTCACCATACATTTGAAAACGTCGACCAATCCCTTCAAATTTTTCAAGAGCTGAAGCAATTTTATCTTTTTCAATACCCAGTTCAATGGCAATAACAACCGCAGCCAATGCATTTTGAACATTATGCAGACCGGGCATATTCAAGGTGATATTCAACCAGTCCTTATGTTGTCCTTCATCATCTTTGCAAGACACTTTAAATGAAGTTTGATTCAGGTTTTGTTGTACATCAAAGGCTTGAACATCTGCCTTGCTGTTATTTATGCCATAGTTTTTAACAGGCTTACTAATCTCATCAACTAACTCCGCTACGTTTTCATCATCAATACACAAAACAGCCAGGCCATAAAACGGCAGTTGATGTAAAAATTCATTAAAGGTTGATTTCAGTTGTTCAAAATCACCGCCATAGGTGTCCATATGATCTGCTTCAATATTTGTCACAACGGATATCATTGGTTGTAAATGTAAAAACGAAGCATCACTTTCATCTGCTTCGGCAACAAGGTATTTACTGGCACCCAGTTTTGCATTCGTTCCAGCACTATTGAGTTTACCGCCAATAACAAATGTCGGGTCCATGCCGCCTTCGGCCAAAACACTTGCAACCAGACTTGTTGTCGTGGTTTTACCATGAGTTCCAGCTATCGCAATGCCATAACGGAATCGCATTAACTCCGCCAGCATTTCTGCTCTTGGAATAATAGGAATTCTTAATTCTTTAGCTCGCTGAACTTCTGGATTTTCTATATTCACAGCAGTTGAGGTAACAACAACATGAGCATCATCAATCTGGTGAGCATGATGTCCTTTAAAAACGCTTGCTCCTGCACTTTCAAGGCGCTCAGTCACTTTGCTGCGTTGCAAGTCTGAACCCGATACCTGGTAGCCCATATTAAGCAGGACCTCAGCAATACCACTCATACCCGCGCCACCAATGCCAATAAAATATATATGCTTAATGCGTCCCATCGACAATTCTACATTTTCATTTATTATTTCTTGTTTAGTCACGTTTTTATTACGTATTTCATTCATCATCAGTATCACCCTGCCAACTGTAGACATTCATCAGCAACAACTTCAGCTGCATTGTTGATCGAAAGTTGTCGAGCTTTTACCGCCATTGTTAATAGTTTTTCCTGATTCAAACTGACTAATAAGTCAGCCAATTTATCACTACTTAACTCATTTTGTTGAATTAAAAAAGCAGCTTCCTGATTCGCCAGGTATGCGGCATTAGCGCTTTGATGATCATCCACTGCATAGGGAAACGGCACTAATAACGAAGTGACACCCACTGCTGCAATTTCACTGACAGTCAAAGCACCTGAACGACAAATCACTAAATCTGCCCACTCATAATTTTTTGCCATATCATTAATAAACGGCATAATATCAACATCAATATTCGCATCAGACTCAAATTTATCAAGCCATTTATAATTATCTTTTGTCATCTCAATATGTTTTTCACCACATTGATGACGTACACAAATTTTATCAAATTCGCTTTCTTGTAGTTTTTTATTTTGAGCGATTATTGCCAGTGTTTTCGGCAGCTTTTCATTTAATGCTGTTGCTCCCAGACTACCACCAATTACCAGAATATTAAGTTGTTTGCCACTGTCTTCAGCCCATTTTTCTTTAAAACGTTGTTCGGGACTTTTCAACTGTGTAATTTCTTTACGCACTGGATTGCCAATAATCATTAGTTTTGATGTTTCAGTAAATGCACCGGGAAATGCTGCATATACTTTTTTGGCAAATTTAAATAATAGTTTATTTGTTAATCCTGCAATGGCATTTTGTTCGTGTAATACCAATGGTTTTCTCAAAAGCCAACCAACAATGCCGCCAGGTCCTGTAACAAAACCACCCATGCCTAATATCACATCCGGCTTTACTTTATGATAAATACCTAATGTCTGAAACATCGCTCGTACCAGTTTAAAAGGTAACAATAATAATGTTTTTATTCCCTTACCTCTCAAACCTCCAATTTCAATATAATTAATTGAATAATGGTGCTCAGGAACAAGCCTTGCCTCTAATCCTTTTTTAGTACCAAGCCATTCAATATGAACGCCCTTATCCTGCAATACCTGAGCGGTTGCTAACGCAGGAAATATATGCCCACCTGTACCGCCAGCCATAATCAGGACTGTTTTATTTACCTGATTTTTTTCATAGTCAGTCATCATATTAAAACGACTTCCTTGCCGTGTGTTTTTTGTCACTCAAAGCAGACCAGAAACCACTTCCCAGAGGGTATTTAAATCGGGTTTCATGTTCTGCCCTTAAAACTAAGGCGATAACAACACACATAATCATCATACTGCTACCACCATAACTCATTAATGGTAGTGTGAGTCCTTTGGTAGGCAAAGCCCCCATATTGACAGCAATATTGACAAACGCCTGCAAACCAATCCAGATAGCTAAGCCAAACATCATATAAGCTGAAAATGTTTGTTTTACTTGATCCGCTTTTTTTGCTAACAGAAATATTCTGCTAACAAGCGCTGCAAACAAACTAATCACAGTAATGGCACCGACAGCACCGAGTTCTTCTGCTAATACTGCAAATAAAAAATCTGTATGACCTTCCGGTAAATAGAATAATTTTTGTATACTATTTCCCAAACCCACTCCGGTTAACTCACCACGTCCAAATGCAATTAAAGACTGTGTTAACTGGAACCCTGTATCAAACGGATCAGCCCAGGGATTCATAAAAGACTGTAAACGTTCCAGGCGATAAGGTTCTAATATAATCAGGTAATAAACACTGACCGCCATTATCAGTATTAATACCATGAACTGCCACAATCTCACACCACCTAAAAAAAGCATTCCTAAAGCGGTTGCTGAAATCACAACTGTGGCACCCAGATCAGGTTCCATCAGCAATAAAACAGCAACCGTAGCAAGCACAACCATTGGCATAAAAAAACCTTTAATTGTTTTTCTTACGTTTTCATTATGTCGAACTAAATAACCTGCCAAATAGATAACCATTGCTAATTTAATTAATTCAGATACCTGTAAGTTAAAAACACCCATGGGAATCCATCTCGAACTGCCATTTATTTCTCTTCCAACGCCGGGAAGAAGCACTGCAATTAATAAAAAAATACCTATAAACAATAATACCGGACCTGTTTTTTGCCATATTTTAACGGGTGTTAATAACACCAGCGTACCTAAAAACACGCCCAGTCCAGTCGCAATAAGTTGGCGATATAAGTAATAAAATGGTTCACCATTATTACGTTCTGCAATGGAAATAGATGCCGATCCCACCATTGTTATACCCAAAGTAATAATGCTGATTGTAATCACAATCAACCAGGGATCAAATAACCATTTCTGCTTTTCAGCCTCGATTGCTTTAACGGATTTTTGAGCACTGTTTCGCTTTTTTTTAGTTGTTCGTTTAGTTAATTTTTCATTACTCTGGTTATTTACTTTATTAACAGGTTTTACTTTTTTTACCTTGCTTTGTGAATGATGTTTTTTGCCACGCTTTCTCGCACTGTTTTCAAATAGTTCCGTTAAAGATGTATCATTGCTTTTATCTTTGTGACCAAACTTTGGTTTGAGTGAATCAATATTAATTTCAACTGACATTTGTTAATTCACCTTTTAATGCCAGTACTTTTTCTTTAAAGTCTTCGCCACGCTTCATATAGTTCTGATACATATCAAAACTGGCACATGCCGGTGAGAATAAAACCACATCACCTGAATCAGCCAATTTTTTTGCTGTAAACACTGCCTCATACATTGAACTAACCATATAAAATTCATCATTTTTTGCACCTGCAGATAATGCACTTGCTTTTATCTGAGTAGCATCAACACCCATTAAAATAGTGAATTTTATTTTTTTTTCAATTGTTTCACCAAGCTCTTTAAAATCTGCATCTTTACCAACACCGCCAGCAATTAATATGACGCTTCTTTTTTCATGTTCTAAAAAAGCATCTACTTCAAAACCATCAATGGCTGCTATCGTTGCTCCCGTATTGGTACCCTTTGAATCATTGTAAAAATCTATACCATTAACACTATCAACCCATTCACAGCGATGTGGTAATCCACTATATTCTTTAATTGACTGTATTTGCTTTTTTAAGTCCAGTTGCAATGGTTTTAATAATGCCAGGGCTGCTAATACATTTAAATAGTTATACTTTCCCTTTAACTTTATATTCTTAGCCTGAAGAATTTTTTTATGCGCCTGAGTTAATACTTCACCTTCTAATAACTCATACTCTAAGTCCTGTGCCGGGCTCAATTTTTCACCAAATAGAATGATTGAAAATGCCTCTGTATTCATTCGCTGTTTCAATCGTTCCAGCGTAATAGTCTCTTGATAATTAACCACTGCATTTTCAGTGTTATTATAAATACGCTCTTTTACCTGACGATAATCATCCAGACCTGTATAGCGGTCCATATGATCTTCACTTACATTTAAAACCGTTGCAGAAATTGTTTTTAAACTATAAGTAGTTTCCAGTTGAAAACTGGATAATTCCAGAATATATAAGTCACTCTGAGTCTCTAATAAGTCCAGAGCGGGTATACCCAGGTTGCCTCCGGCAATTGCCTTAATATCGCAATCCTGAGCAATTTTTTCCACTAATGTGGTTACCGTACTTTTTCCATTTGAACCGGTTATGGCTATAACAGGTTTCTTAACAACCTGTGCAAATAATTCAATATCGCCAATAATCAAACAACCTTGTTCTTGTAGTGATATAAATAGCTTACTGCGAATAGAAATGCCCGGACTGACAATAATTTGTTTGTAGTCTTTAAACAGTTCTCTCTCAAATTCACCCGTCATAATCAGGCTTTTATTAAACTCATTTTTTACACTATCCAGCTCAGGTGGTTCCTGGCGACTATCAGCAATGGCAAACTGACAATTTCTTTTCTTTAAATAACGCGCGCAAGACAAACCGGTGCTTCCCATGCCAACAATTAATGTTGTTATGTTAAAGTCAAATGATTTATTTTGAGTACGTTTATTCATTTTATAGTGACTATCAATAATACTTATTTAAATTCTTGTTAGCGTATTTTCAGTGAAGCCAAGCCAATCAACACTAAAATAACAGTGATTATCCAAAAGCGAACAATTACCCGTGGTTCAGGCCAGCCTTTTAATTCAAAATGATGATGTATGGGGGCCATTCTAAAAATTCTTCGCCCCGTTAATTTATACGATGCGACCTGTAATATGACGGAGATTGTTTCCATTACAAATACACCACCCATAATAAATAAAACAATTTCCTGTCTAACCACTACCGCAATTATTCCCAGACCAGCACCGAGTGCCAGTGCACCCACATCCCCCATAAATACCTGTGCGGGATAGGTGTTAAACCATAAAAAGCCTAAACCAGCACCCACAAATGCGGCACAGATAACAGCGACTTCACCCGCACCTTTTATGTAGGGAATACCCAGATAGCCCGAAAAATTATAATGACCGGTAAGATAAGCAAACACACCAAACGCACCGGCAATCATTACTGTGGGCATAATTGCCAGCCCATCTAAACCATCTGTTAAATTAACCGCATTACTGCTGCCTACAATCACCAGATAGGTCAATAAAATATAAAAAGGCCCCAAATCAATAAAGACATCTTTCATAAATGGTATCAATAATAATGTTTCTTCTGGCGTCTGTGCACTCATATAAAGATACAATGCTGCAGTCAAACCAATGACACTTTGCCAAAAATATTTATACCGTGCTATAAGGCCTTTAGTATCCTTATGAACAATTTTTTTATAATCATCAATCCAGCCAACCACACCAAATAATAAAGTGACTAACAATACAACCCAAACATAATGGTTGGTTAAATCACCCCATAGTAAAGTACTTACGGCAATTGCCACCAATATTAAGGCACCTCCCATTGTGGGTGTACCCGCTTTACTAAAATGGCTTTGTGGACCATCATCTCTGACAACTTGTCCAATTTGCTTAACACTCAACTTTTTAATAACCAGTGGGCCAACTAATAGAGCAATAGTCAAAGCCGTTAAAATTCCCAGAATGGCTCTTAGTGTTAAATATGAGAAGACATTAAAGGCACTATAATATTGTGCAAGATATTCAGTCAGGGCCAGCAGCATTATTGAACACCTTTTGTTGTTAAATTTTCAGACAAAGGTTCACTACCCAGAGATTCTTTTTCCAGCAGTGCATCAACCACGCTTTCCATAGCCATACTCCTTGATCCTTTAACAAGTACTATCTTTTTCTTATCTAAAGAGTGATACAGATAATCAGCTACTTTAGAAACCAGTTCATCTTTATCTGAAAAATGCCTTGCATTAAAATCATTAACACCTTGTTTTTGAGTAATTGAATTAAAACCTTTACAGGTTTCGTTACTATTTACACCCACTGTAAATAATTTTTTAACCCCCATATTGGCCGCGTCAATACCTAATTGATAATGAAGTTTTTCTGACTCTTCACCTAACTCACCCATATCACCTAAAATTAAAATAGCATCACCTTCAAGCTGTTGTATGGCATCGATACCTGCTCTAACTGAACCCGGGTTAGCGTTATAGCTATCATCAAAAATAATACTATCTGCAATGCCCTGTTTTTGCTCAAGACGACCTGATACATTTTTAAAATTTTCAAGACCGAATTTAACCTGCTCTAATGTACAGCCTGATGATAAAGCGACTGCAGTAGCAGCTAATGCGTTATAGACATTATGTTTACCGTATTGTTTCAGAGTAATTATTTCTTTACCTCCTGGTGTTTTAATTAACAGCTCAAGCCCATTTTTTACTGGCCTAAAATCAGCACTGATATCTGCCGGCTTATCCAAACCAAATGTTAATAATTTAATTGCTTTTTCGGGTGCATATGTCTGACAATAATTTGTCCAGTAATCTTCAAAGGCATCATCTGCATTAATGACTGCCGTACCGTTTGTCTTCAGTCCGTTATAAATTTCTGCTTTTGCTTTGGCCACACCTTCTATTGAACCAAAGCCCTCGATATGAGCATGGGCCACATTGGTAATGACCGCAACATCAGGTTTAACATAATGGACTAATTGATTAATTTCACCAATATGGTTGGCTCCAATTTCAATCACTGCCATTTTATGTGCTTCATTAAGCCGCATTAAGGTCAATGGCACACCGATATCATTATTTAAGTTGCCTTTTGTGGCCAGCACTTGCTCTTTTGCATATTGAAAAATTGCTGTTGTCATTTCTTTGACCGTTGTTTTACCGCAGCTGCCTGTAATGGCGACTACCGCTAAAGAAAAATTATCTCGCCATAGTGATGCAATATGGCCCAATGCAACACGAGTATCTTTGACTGTTAGCTGTGGTAATGTCAGCGTATTTGTTTTTTCTACAATGACAGCACATGCCCCTTTTTCTTCAGCTTGTTCAAGGTATTCATGTGCATCAAAATTTTCACCTTTGATGGCAACAAATAAATCACCCTCAGACACTGTTCGGGTGTTAATACTCACTTGAGAAAAGGAACAATCTTCACCGACTAATTCAGCACCCAATACACTGGCAACCTGAGACAGTGTTAGCGTCTTTTTATCAACAGGTGTATTCGCTGAAATCAAAATGACTCCCCTCTCTCAGAAAAAGAGTCATAAAAAGATAAGACTGATTCCTTATCACTAAATGGCAGCCGCTGACCATTTATCTCCTGATAGTCTTCATGACCTTTTCCGGCAATCAATAGCACATCATCAGCACTTAAATTTCGTATTGCAGTATGTATTGCATTGTTTCTATCCGCTTCAATTAAGACATTATCCTGGTGTTCAAAACCACTGATAATGTCACTAATAATCTGCTCTTCAGATTCTGTACGAGGATTGTCAGAAGTCACTATGATTTGATCAGCAACTTGTTGTGCAACCTCAGCCATCAAAGGACGCTTACCTTTATCACGATCACCGCCACAACCAAACACACAATAGAGTTTTCCTTTTGTGTGTATTTTTAGTGCCTTAAGTACCTGCTCCAAAGCATCTGGTGTGTGGGCATAATCAATAACGATTAAAGGCTGTACACCCACTTTGTTCTTAGCAGCAGAAGGCTCCAGACGGATTTTCTCCATTCGCCCTGATACCGTTACTATATTTGCCACACCGGCAACAATATCGTTTAATTCATAACCCTGACGGTGCAGGACAGCAATAGCAGCTAATAAATTTTCAATTGTAAATTCACCCACTAATTGGCTTTTAACGGTGTACTGCTTTTCGTTGACACATAATGTAAAAGAAATACCTTCGTTATTGAGGCGGCTATCCTTAACAAAATAATCTGCACTACTATCTTTTCGTGAATAACGGGTAATAGCTGGTTTTTCACTGGCGTCCGACTTTGACACGGAATCAATAATCACCTGACTAAATGCATCATCCTGATTGACTATAATGTGTTTCAGTGACGGCCATTGAAACAGTTTTAACTTTTCATCCGCATAAGCCTGCATATCACCATGATAATCCAGGTGGTCACGAGTCAGGTTAGTCAATACAGCACAATCAAATTCAACACCATTCACTCTGCCCTGTGATAAGGCATGAGATGAGACTTCCATTACTAAGGTATCAGCCTTCTGCTTTTTGTATTGGTCAATCAGTGCCTGTAAAGTCACTGCATCCGGAGTGGTATGTGTACTTTTTTCAAGCTGCCCATACAGGCCATTGCCTAAAGTACCAATCACTGCACAGTGAGCGTCATTGGTAAAACTCATTAATTGTGCAACAAAATGTGCCGTAGATGTCTTACCGTTTGTACCGGTAATACCAATCACATTTAAGTCATGACTCGGATGTTGATAAAAACGTGATGCAATCTCACCCAGTTTTTCATGCAGCTTCTCTACACGAATGAGAGGAACATGATTAATAGGTGCTTCTGCCTTATTGTCCATGTTGGGTACAGGACAATTCACAGGCATTTCATTAAGCGCTTGCGTAGGTTCCCAGGCAATGCAGCTTGCACCTGAATTAATGGCTTCACCTGCATAGGCAACACCATGATGTGGGCTATTTCCTACACCCGCACACGCTAAAAACAAATATTCTTCATGTACTTTCTTACTATTTAGTGATAACCCTTTGAAAGTTAGCTCGCAATTTTCGACCCCACTAAAATCAACAAAACCATCTAACAGTGACTGCAGATGGTTATGTGGGTAGCGTTTTGAACGGCTCCTGCTTAAGGAGCCGGGCGAGGCGAGCTGTATCTTCATCCCTGCCTCCCGATACGTTCTTCAATCTGGGTAACAATATCCGGTTGACTAATATTATCAGGATCAATATTAAATAATCTCAACGCACCTGACATCACTTTTGAGAAAACCGGCGCGGCAACTAAACCACCGTAGTAATCACCATTATCAGGCTCATCAATCATGACAACAATGGCCAGTTTAGGCTTACTCGCAGGGGCATAACCGGCAAATACGGCACTGTATTTTTTCTTGGTATAGCCGCCATGCCGTGAGGCTTTTTTCACTGTTCCCGTTTTTCCGGCAACGTTATAACCGTTAACTGCAGCCTGAGGAGCTGTGCCTTCTTTTTTAACAACACCTTCCATCATCTTGCCGACTTGTGTTAACGAACGCGACGATAATTGTACTGTATTCTGTTCATATTCAGTAATATTTGAGCGAGTGTTATCCCACTGCATATCTGAATTATTTTGCAACAAAAAACTAACAGGCATTTTCTTACCCCGTCTGGCAATCGTGCTATAAGCATTGGTCAACTGCAGGTTAGTAACCGACATACCATAGCCAAATGAAAGTGCTGCCTGTTCAATTTTTGATATGCGTCTGGGTCGTACTAAGCGACCTGATGATTCACCGGGAAAACCACTTCCGGTATCACTACCAAAACCAAAACTATAATAAGTATCCCAGAGCAATGGCTTAGGTAAATCCAGGGCTATTTTAGAAGTGCCCACATTACTTGATTTTTGTAATACGGTCGAAACATCAATAGTGCCGTAAGCATGGGTATCTTTAATAGTCTTGCCTTTAATCATGAACCAGCCGTCACCTGTTTCAATTTTTGTATGCGGATCGTAACGGCCGCTATTTAAAGCCGCTGCAATTGAAATAGGTTTCATAGTAGAACCCGGCTCAAACAAGTCCGTTATCGCACGATTACGATACAGTCTTGATTTTCGATCTTGTAAGCGGTTGGGATTAAAGCCCGGCTGATTCGCCATGGCAATCACTTCACCTGTTTCAATATCTAATACCACAATTGACCCTGATTTCGCCTTATGTTTTTGTACCGTTTCTTTTAACACTTTATACGCTAAATACTGAACACGACGATCCATGCTTAAACTTAAATTATTACCCGGCTGAGGCGCTGCAACTTGTTCTTCTATTGCAATAATCTGACCCAGACGGTCTTTAACAACCCGTTTACTGCCTGATTGACCACTTAACCATTCGTTGTAGGCCAGCTCCATACCTTCCTGACCATTATCATCAACATCCGTAAATCCCAACACATGGCCAAAAATTTCACCATCTGGATAGTAACGACGATATTCTCTTTGCACATGAATCCCTTTTATATTCATGTCTAATATCTGCTGAGCTAAATCAGGATTAATACGTCGTTTGATATAAACGAATTCTTTATTCGCTCTTTTTTTTATTTTGTTTTTAATATACTGACTATTCAGATTTAATAACTTGGAAAATTGGTAAATCTTCTTATTGTCAGCTGTAAATTCTTTAGGATTAACCCAAATAGATGAAACCGGTGTACTGATAGCCAGAGGATAACCATTTCTATCGGTAATCATGCCTCGATGAGCAGATACTTCCAGCTGTCGTAAAACCCTTGCATTTCCCTGACCTTGTAAAAACTCATTATTAACGACCTGTAAATCCAGCACACGCCAAATCAGTGCACAACAAACCACAATCAGAATCAAATAAATAAACTTGATTCTATAAGGCTGTATTTGACTGATTGTTTTTGACATAGTTTTATCAGTTCACTGTAGAAAATCGGTAACTATTCAGCATGATTTTTAATCTCAGATAAAATCAGGTAACTTTTTATCAAATAACAATTCCAATGCAAGACTTGAACTTACACC